>NZ_JAEMNZ010000020.1:0-16286 GCF_016461625.1 Devosia sp. MC532
GCTTCTCGATCTCGAGCTGCTCGGGCTTCATCTGCCCATGGCCGGGGAACGCCTGCTGCGGATCGGCAGACTGCTCGCGCACCCATTTGCGCAACACGTTCACATGCAGGTCTAGATCACGGGCAGCATGTGCAACTGCAACACCCCGATCCCTGACCAGCATGACAGCCTCGAGCTTGAACTCCCGGCTGAACTTGCGTCTCTCCATAAAAACTCTCCAGTTCCAAAAACACCTTAACTCGGTGTCCTCAAAACCGGCAGCAGCTCAGTGGTTGGATTGGTTCCGCTGGGTATAAGGCGCTGAGCCTTTGATGCACCCCAATTGAACATTGCGCGGACTACACGAAGCAACTTGTTCGCTGCGGCTTTGTTGCTCCTCATATTTTTATGGAGCTTAGCGAGTTCCGTGTGATCGATTGAGGCCGCTTTGCGTGGTCCAAACGTTGGCAAAAAAGTGGTTGTTTAACGTCGATTGATACCCGCTGTGGGTAGAGGCTGACCGCTTTTCCTCGATGTGTTCTAGGAACTCTTTCGCCAGCTCATTGCAAGCAATGGTTTCTCGCTTGTTTGTTTTCTCGCCCTGTGGATCACCACCGGTCTTCCCGATAGAGCGGTACTGTTCTGCTGTTTTTCTCGCTTGATCGGGCGTGAAATCTGTCCCGCTCCCTAGGGTCAACCGTTTCTTAGAAACTCTTCGACCGCCCTCGCCGGGGCGGTATTCGAAAATCCATGATTTGGCGCCATTCGGCGTAACTCGCAGGCCGAAGCCAGGGACTGCGGTGTCGAAGATAATGTAGCGTGCAGCTCGCGGCTCGGCGGCGTCGACCACTCGCTTTGGTAGTCTCACCCCAGACATGCGCTGACTATTCCAAAATTTATGGGTCGCCACCGGAATTCGAACACCCATGAACAAGCTGATACAGACGCTAACAATAATCTATACGCCAGGCAATACGTTGAGTACGTCGGAATATCGTGGCGAACCGCAGTAAACAACGAACCTCATCATTCGTAATGATGGGGTCACGTGTTCGAGTCACGTAAGCGGCACCACTTTTCTTCCCTTACACAGCCTCGGCAATCTGCTTTAGCCGCCGCGCCTGCTTGGCCGACGGCGAAATGCTCACACGCGTGTCTCGCCCTTCAGCAAATAAGGCTCCGCGCTCTTCTGGTGTCGAATCAAAGAAGGGGAAACGTTCGAACAGGGTCTTCGCCATGGTCGGTACGTGGCAGGCGTAAAGGCACACTGGAAACGTGAGCTCTCCCCAAAAACCCTCTCCTGCCAACTGCTTAGAGTGAAAAACTCGTCGATAAAACGCTGAGTGTTCAGAACGCACGGAAGAGATGCAATAGGTGGCGCCAAAATGCATCGATGCCATCACAGCGGTTCTGAGGGTGAGATAGGGCAGCGCTGGAAACGCCAACGTCGCATCATGGTCGGCCGTGAAGCGGCTCGGATCGACGTAGATTTGCCCCTTGCCGACGATATCACCCAAAATATCGGGCCAAATAGCGGCACTGGGGGATGTCGGGTTCTGGAGGGAGGCTATGTGTAGCCGAATGGAACTCACAAGCTTTTGGTCGATATAGACCCCGAAACAAAAGCAGTTGTCGGCCTCATCATACTGATCGCGCGTGATCTGCTGCGAGTTGATCGGGATAAAATTTTCTCGGCGATAGGCTTCATACCGCAGGCGATAGACAGGATCGAATTGGTCGTCCGGCGAGACGCGTCGCACCTCTACACGATCTAAAAGGTCCAATAGCGTCGCCGCAAAACGAGATGGAACTTGTGGTTCGGAAGCTGCACTCATCTTTAATCCCTAGCAATGAGAGGGTTTTAACCTTTCATTAGCTATAAGACTATGCAGATTTGCCTAGGTGTTCGGCCTAAGCAGTTGTCGCTCAGTGAAAAAGCAGCGTTAATATATTGGGTTAACGGGCGTTAACCATGGCATCAAATTGCTGGGTCTTGCGTGGTTTACCCGCGCAGTTCACGCGTGTGATCAGTTCTGCAATATCGCGTGGCGGAAGGGGGCGGGAGAAGAAATATCCCTGAACCTGCTGGACGCTTGTAATAGCAGTTAGCGTATTGAGTTGTGCCTCCGTTTCAACGCCCTCGGCAACAACCGTGAGGTTAAGGTCTCTCCCAAGGCGCGCGACATTGGCCAACAGCAGGCGAGCGCGATCGTTGTCTGCGATATCGCTAATAAAAGCGCGGTCGATTTTGAGCTTGGTGAAAGGCAGGGTGTGCAGATAGCTCAGGGAAGAATAGCCGGTCCCGAAGTCATCTAGCCCGATGGCAATCCCCATCGCGGCGAGTTCGTTCAACACCGTCTTGGCTAAATCACGCTCTTCGATCACGGCCGTTTCGGTCACCTCAATTTCAAGGCGATGCGCTGGCAGATTGTGTGTGCGCAGCGCGCAGGTGATCACCTTGGCAAGGTCAGTGCCACGGAAATCGCGGGCCGATACGTTTACGGCAACACTGATTTCGGCTGGCCAAGACGCGCATTCCCTGGCCGCCTGGTCCATGACCCATTCGGTAAGTTCTGAGATTAGCCCGGATTCTTCTGCCAGTGGGATGAAAACAGAGGGCGCAATGTTACCGAGCTGCGGATGCTCCCAGCGCGCAAGAGCTTCGCAGGACACAATCTTCCGGCTGGTAATGTCCACCTGTGGCTGGAACGCTAGGGACAACGTGCCTGTCTCGATCGCTGTCTTCAGGTCTGCTTTGAGGCGCTGACGATAGTGATAATCTCGGTCCATTTGGACATGGAAGACCCTGCTACACCCACGACCTGCGGCCTTGGCTGCATAGAGGGCGAGATCCGCTTTGGTCATCAGTTCCGTCAGTTCATCGGCGCTGTTTTCGCTGGTGGCAATGCCGATGCTCATTTGCACGGTTAAATGTAGCCCTGAGACCACAAAGGGATGCCGGAATTCTGCAAGCGTTGCAGCGACAGCGTTTGTAATATCCTCAAGATTGCTGTCGTGAGGCGACAGAGCCACGAACTCATCACCACCCAAGCGCCCCAGAATAGTGCCCGAAGGCAGGCTGGTACTGAGACGCTGCGCCACAGAACGCAGCAGATCGTCGCCTATGATGTGACCGTAGCTGTCATTGATGTGTTTAAATTCATCAATATCAAAGATCAGCATCGCTGATGGGCGCAGCCCTGTCGACCGCAGCGCCAGCTCCGCTACCGCCAGTTCACTGAAGTGCTGGCGATTGGGCAGATTCGTGAGGCTGTCCTGGCGGGCCATGACGGAGATGCGTTCTTCGGCTGCAACACGATCGCTAATGTCTTCGAACAACAAGACGCAACGATCCTGCTTGTTGCTGATGGTGATCTCGTAATACCGGCCAGATTTGGCTGACAGTAGGACCTTTCCTGAAATTCTGCGGTTCACCATCTCGTTGAGCCGGTCAATCGCAGTGCGCGGAACCTGCCCGGCGCGCGACATATCAGCAAGTATGGCGGTGAATGGTCGGTTGGCGACGTAGTTGACCCCTAAGGTTTTGAGCGTCGCAGCGACATGGGCGTTCATCACCGTCAGCGTACCGTTCTCGTCCAGCATGCACAGGCCATGCTCGAGCGTGGTGATGGCGATGTCGAGTTCCGCTGCAAGCCGAGTCGCTTCCATGCGACCGTGAACAGCGGAGAGTAAAATGTTTCGGATGTCTGACGCGAGTTTTCGAAAGCTGAACAGCATGACGAGCAACAGGCAGGACAAAACCACGTAGAAAGTTTCTCCGTGCAGCGCGAGGCCCAGCGACATCGGTATGATGACCATAACCATCTGAACCGATACCAAACGGTCCAGTCCGAAGTTACGTGCGCAAATACCCACCATTGCAGCGATGGAAATGGAAACACTCGAAAGAGCCGCGAGGGTGTCGTCTACGAAAACCAAAGAGACAAGACACCAAAGGCCATAAACGAGGCCTAAGGAGCCCCCGAGCCAGAC
Organism: Devosia sp. MC532; assembly: GCF_016461625.1. Taxonomy (NCBI): domain Bacteria; kingdom Pseudomonadati; phylum Pseudomonadota; class Alphaproteobacteria; order Hyphomicrobiales; family Devosiaceae; genus Devosia; species Devosia sp. MC532. Next base: position 3,973 of record NZ_JAEMNZ010000020.1, read on the forward strand.
GGCACGGTTTTCCCAATGTTCGGCGGCTACGGGATCTGTGCCGTCTATCTGCGCTGACCAAAACGCCCGCGTATCAAAATAGCGCGCAATTCCGATGACCAAAAAGGCTACCGCAACTAAGCACAAGGCGGGAGAACTAGTCTTGTAAGCGCCGATGCCGGACATCAGCACACTAGCCAACGTTCCCCCTAAAGTCGCTTTCTGGTCTGTATAAACAGACCTAAGTACGGACACGTAGTCCATGACCGGCATGGTTTTGCGCGCAGAGTTCAACACGGATAGCACCCCTGAATATTGCGAGTGAACGCCCCGGCCCCTTAATATCTCCTTGCTGTTGTTAGGAATTTCGAATTAGGTGCGCTCAAATGCTGACTAGTGTAAATTGCTGGTTAAATTCTGACCTCTCGCCCAGGTGGGGACGACTTGAGTAAACTGACTGCTGAACAGATACAGACCCTTATCGGCGAGTTGCCGAATTGGTCGTGGAATGAAGACCTTAGCGCGATTACATGCTCGGTTCAGTTCCGTAATTTTTCTGAGGCCTTTGCCTTTATGGCGCGCGTTGCCTTGCTTGCCGAAAAGGCCGGGCACCACCCCGATTGGTCCAACAGTTATGGGCGTGTCGATATTGCGTTGACGACGCATGATGTCGGTGGGGTGAGCCAGAAGGATTTTGACTTGGCGGCTCGTATCGAAGCCTTGCTCCGATAATCAATGGAAATTGCGGCCTGTTGGCAGCGCTGCCCAAGCGCGCTTACGGGCCTGCTCGATTTCGCGCTGCGCGTTGCGGTCTCGGCTATGGCTGCCGGGTGGACCAGATTTCCCTTCGTCGGCGCGCGCCACGACAGCGTCGCCCATGTCGAGGCCATTGGAAATATCGAGCAGGTGCGGGGTCAAATCCACTAACTGCTCGGCGATAATGTGAATGACCAAGCCTTCGCGCTGAACCTGCCCGCGCACAGCAAGCATGCGACTTGAGAGTAGTGTTTTACGATTTGTGTCGTCGGCAAAAAGTTTTGGCCAAACGACGATATTGGCTGTGCCTGTTTCGTCTTCGAGTGTGACGAAGATGACCCCGCCCGCAGTGCCTGGGCGTTGCCGAACGAGCACGAGACCTGCCACTTCAATACGGTGGCCCGGTGTAACTGTTTCCAAATTGGCAGCGCGTGTTGTGCCGCGTGTAATCAGCATGGGGCGCACAAACTGAACCGGGTGTCCTTTGAGCGAAAGGGATAGCGTGGCGTAATCGTGGATAACCTCTTCTCCGGGCGCCATAAGGGGTAGGTTGGGGGCTTCTTCCAAGAACGGCAAAGAGGGTTGTGGGGCAGAGGCGAAAAGCGGCAGGGTTTCAGCGCCATGTGTGCCGACGAGGCCCTTTACCGCCCAAAGTGCCTCACGACGGTTAAGCCCCATGGAGGCAAACGCATCGGCTTTGGCGAGTTTTTCTAGGCTGGTGACCGAAACGCCTGTGCGCAGCCAAAGGTCTTTTACCGAAGCATAGCCCGAACCGCGTCGGGCGATGATGCAGTTGACGTCTTTTTCGGGTAGGCCGTCGACAAAGCGCAAACCAAGGCGAATAGCTTTGGTCGAAAATATATCGCCTGCCATATTGGCATGTTTGGGCCAAAGGCGGGTGGCTGCTGGCGCAGTGCCATCTTCCATGACGCATTCCAGCTCAGACAGATTGATGTCTGCGTCTAAAATCTCAACGCCATGCTCGCGCGCATCGCGTACGATTTGACTGGGCGCGTAAAAGCCCATGGGTTGGGAATTGAGCAAGGCGCAGGCAAAGATGTCCGGGTAGTGGCATTTGAACCAGCACGAGGCGTAGACCAGTAGGGCAAAGCTGGCGGCGTGGCTTTCAGGAAAACCATATTCGGCAAAGCCTTGAATTTGCGCGAAGCAGTTTTTGGCAAATTCGAGCGGATAGCCATTGGCGGCCATGCCCGCGAGAAACTCATCACCAAATTGTGCGATCTTTCCGGTTCGGCGCCATGCGGCCATGGCGCGGCGTAAAGAGTCCGCTTTGCCAGGTGAGAAGCCGGCGCCGACAATGGCAATCTGCATAGCCTGTTCTTGAAAAAGCGGAATGCCCAGCGTGCGCTCTAGAACGGCTTTGAGCGCATCATTGTAATAGACGGGCTCTTCAAGCTTTTGTCGGCGACGCAAATAGGGATGGACCATGTCCCCTTGAATGGGGCCGGGGCGAACGATGGCGACCTCTATGACGAGGTCATAAAATTCTTTTGGCTTGAGGCGCGGCAACATCGACATTTGCGCGCGGCTTTCGATTTGAAAGACGCCAAGCGTATCGGCGCGCTGGATCATGTCGTAGACGCGGGCCTTATCCAGCGGTCCGTCGCCGGTTTCCTCGGCATGAATATCAACCAGGGTGAGCTGCTTGTCATAATGGACATGCAAAAGCTCAAATGCCCGCCTGAGGCAGGAGAGCATGCCGAGGGCCAGAATATCGACCTTCAAAATGCCGAGCGCGGCGATATCGTCTTTGTTCCATTCGATGATGACGCGGCTATCCATGGCGGTTTTGCCGATGGGCACCATGGTTTCCAGACTATCGCGGGTAATGACAAAACCACCGACGTGTTGAGAGAGGTGCCGCGGGAAACCTCGAAGCACTTTCACCACTTCGAACATTTGCGACAGCACGGGGTCGTCTGGGTTGAGGCCAATGGCCTTTACTTTTTGCAATTCCACTGCTGAGCCAAATCCCCAATGGAGCTGGTTGAAGGCATTGACCGTATCTTCGGAGACGCCAAAGACTTTTGCGGTTTCGCGGATGGCGCTTTTGGAGCGGTAAGTAATGACATTGGCGGTTAGACCTGTGCGGCGGCCACCATATTTTTCATAGACATATTGCATGACCTCTTCGCGCCGTGCGTGCTCGAAATCGACGTCGATATCGGGCGGTTCATCGCGTTCGGTGGAGATGAAGCGACCAAAGACGAGGTTGCCGGTAACTGGGTTGACCTCGGTGATGTGGAGGCAAAAACACACGGCAGAGTTGGCTGCTGAGCCGCGCCCCTGACAAAGGATTTTTCGCTCGTAGCGGGCGAAGCGCACGATGTCATGGACGGTGAGAAAATAGGCGGCGTAATGCTTATAGGCGATGAGGCAGAGCTCATTCCAAATCATCGCTTTGACGGTATTGGGAATACCTTCCGGGAAGCGCCGTGCTGCACCCTCCCATGTGAGGCGCTCTAGCGTTTGTTGAGCAGTTTCACCATTGCCGATGGTCTCTTCGGGATAGTTGTATTTGAGCTGATCAAGGGTGAAGCCAATCCGCCCCATAATGGCTTGGGTCTGGGCTATGGCGTCAGGGTGTTCGGCAAAAAGGCGTTCCATCTCAAAAGGGAGTTTGAGATGGCGTTCTGCATTTTTGGTCAGCAGCCACCCGGCGTCATGCAGGCTTGTGTGCTCACGAATGCAGGTGACAACATCGGCGACAATGCGTCGATCTGGCTCGTGATAATAAACATCATTGCTCGCGAGCATTCTGGCCCCATGGCGACGCGCGGAGATGTCGACGCGGTTGAGGCGCGCACGGTCATGACCGTCAAAGCGGGGCACGCCAGCGACCCAAACGTTTTGTGCCCCGCCAAATTGCGTCAGCGCAGCAAGGGTTTGCTCGGTGCGTCTCCAATCGCGCTCATCGGGCATGAGAATAAAGAGTTGACCCTCTACAAAGCTTTCTTGCGGGCCGTGTTCTTTGGGTGAGGCTGGGTCTCCATTGCCGAAGAGATCGGAGAGAAGAAGTGAAGGGGATCCCTTTTCGCCGCGCTGATTGGCAAGGGTGAGGAGTTTACAGAGGCGTCCATAGGCCGGTCGATCCGTGGGGTAAGCAATAATATCAGGCGTGCCATCGTCAAAGCATAGGCGAACGCCGACGAGATAACGGAAGCTCTTGAACCTTTCGGCATGATGTTTGGCGGTGGTGAAGGCGCGCACAACCCCAGCAAAACTATTACGGTCGCAAAGCCCCATGCCATTCAGACCCAATTGCATGGCGGCGGACACAAGCTCCTCGGGGTGAGACGCGCCCCGTAGAAATGAAAAATTGCTGGTGGTGATGAGCTCAGCAAAGGGCGCAGTTTTGGGTCGTGCGCTAGGCGAGCGCTCTCGCGTGGGAAGACGGATAATGTCGGTCATGCAAAGAGCCCATGGAGGTACCAAGTGGGATGGGTGTGCCCGCCATAAAAGCCCTGGCGGAACACCCAAAAACGGCGTCCAACTTCGTCTTCGACACTGTAGTAATCACGCGTTGCATCGTCTGGCACGAAGAGAGGCAAGGGTGATGAATAAGGCAGGGTCAGTTGCGCCTCTTCCTCTGCTTGTTCTGTGGGGTGTGTCTCTGGGGCAAGCTGCAAGCGTTCTGGCGCCCGCCACCATTCAGCGCCCAGACGCTCGGGGCCGGCTCCTTTAACGAGGCGATAGTGCAGGCGACGCCAAACCATCAAGGCGGGCAGGCCATCAGGAACTTCGGCGCTAATGTCGATCCGTTCGGGCGAGGGCAGGAGACGCAATGGACGCGTCATCTCTGGCCAATTATCTGGCCTGTCGAATGTTTGGCACGCTTGCACAGGCACAAGACGCGCGGCGCGCTCGGGCATGTGTGAAGGCAAAAGCTGGGTGCGGACGACAGAAAGCACGCCCAGCCGGCTGGCGAGCCGATCATTAAGCTGGTCGAGATCTTGCGTGCCATCTTCTAGGCTGAAGGCGGAGGCCTGCGTTTCACCCAAGTGGTCCAAAGAACTGGCCGAAAGGCGCACCATATCAATGCCAAAGCCCGGGTCGTATTCGGCAGAGAATCGCTCGGCGCGGTGAACGAACAGTTGGCTGATGTGATGAGGGTCGCGGGTTACGCGCGCTGAGTTCACCGAAAGCGTCATGACCTTATGATCGACGCGATAAAGAAAAAGGTGAAAGCTTTGCGCGCCTTGTCCTTGCTTCTCCAATTGCTGTGAGAGGGTGATCGCGAGGTCTTTGGTGGTGGCCAAAACATCGTCGATGAGAGCTATGGGCTCGGCAAAGCGGCGTTCGGCAAATTGTTCGGTTTGCGGGAGGCGCGGGTTCATCCGCTCAAGCACATGCCCATAGGCCTGATCGAGGCGCAAAATCAGGCTTTGGCCGAACCGGGCTTGCAAGGGCTTGCGCGGACGGGTGCGCAGTTCACCAATGGTTTTAAGGCCCATTTGGGCAAGTGTGGCGAGTTGCTTTTGATCCAGGCGCAATGCGGCGACAGGCAGGGTATCGAGAACCTTGTCGAGAGTGTCAGGGGAGACGATTTGGCTGCGCGCATAATGGCTCACCCCCCAAGCGGCCCCAATGGTTGGGGCTATCGATCCAGCCACGGTGTAGCCAAGAGCGCGAAGGCGTGTAAGCAGTGTTCGCAACATATTCGGCTCGCCACCGAAGAGGTGATCGACGCCGGTTGTGTCCAGAACGAGATCGCCGAACTTAGACGGGTCCTGCATAACGGCGACAAGCGGACTAGCATTGGAATGCCAGTCGGCAAAATCGGCGAAGCCAGCCTCAAACCAATCGCGATCCATCTCCCGCACGATGAGAGTAGGAACCAGAGCCCGGGCATCGGCCAAGGTTTGGCCTTGGCGAATACCCAGTTGTGCCGCTTCCCTATCTAGCGCTGCAATCCGAAGGCCTCCCTGTACGCGTTCATAAAGCGCCAAAGGGCCGGTGAGGTTGGGTTCAGCTCGCTTGAGATAATCGGTTGCCCAGCTTGGTAGGTAGAGGACGAGGAAGCGGCGTATTCGTGCGGATCCGATCATTGGGGCCGCGTCGCGGTGTAAAACTGGTGAATCCATTTTCCGTCCATCCCAGCACCCATTCTGCGTGCTGCTTGATGAGGGAGCCTCGCTCGAGCTTGACCGTCCAACGTGCAGGGCCAGGAGCGTGATCGTCAAAAGGTTTGCGGCCACTGGTGATAGGTGCCAACTGCCAGCGCAATTGCGCCGCGCTTGCTTCGCGCGTCTTGCCGTAACGCAAGAGAAAAAGGCTGGCCCCTGATTGGGCCGAGCGCAGGCTCAAGCGGCGGCTTGCGGTAAAATCGAGATGCTTTGAGGGTTTTGCGACATCAGCGATGACAGCGGCAATAGCCTTGCAGTTAAGTGCTTCTTCACAGGCCCAGAGCAGCTCGGTGATATTGGCTACGCGCACCAAGACAATGGCTGCGGGGTCTATGCCGAAGCTGATCAGGCCCGGGCCATAAGGCATGCCCATGTCTTGCGCTTGGTTGATGAGCTGAACATAGAGAATGCCCATGCGTCGACCCGCTAAAAGACCACGTGTTTGTGCTAAGGCAAAGCCAAGGCTGACGCTGGAATGGCGCGTGTCATCGGTAAAAACTTCCTGTACTAAGCCTCCGGCAAAGCGCGGAAATCTCGTGCTTACTGTGTCGGCGTCAACGCGATGGCGCGCCTCCGCCAAGGCGGGTTTGCGCTCAATATCGGCAATGACGTCACGCAGCGCGGCAAGGCGCTGGTGTCGATTTGGGGCCTGCATAGGTCACCGCTGATGTGAACATAACGAGAACAAAATGACTCTAAATCCACGAAGAGTCGAGTCCATTTTCTTGCTCTGCAGTGTGACGCAGCTGCATCAATAGGGAGCTAGAGCGCAACAAAGGCCTTGGAAGGCTTTGTGTTTGTGCCCCTTACGGCTAAGTTTTCCTCAGCCCCGTCTTTCTTCTTACGAGTAATATATGTTTGAGGCCCTGACCCGACTGTTCTCCAAGCCCCAGTCGCAAACCGATCTTCTTGATCCACAAGTTGCTGTCGCGGCTCTGCTTGTGCATTTAGCTGCCGTTGATGGTGCCGTGAAGGATGATGAGAAAAAAGCGATCCGTGAGGTGCTTGGCGACTATTACAGCCTCAACGAGGCCAGCGTAGAAAAGTTGGTTCAGGAAGCGTCTCGCCGCGATGCGGAGTCGGTGGATTTTTACAAGTTTACCAGTGGCATCACCCATCTGCCGATGGATGACCGTATCGAGATTATTCGTATGATGTGGACCGTAGTGTTCGCTGACAGCAAAAATCATGAGCTGGAGGACAATTTGGTCTGGCGTATCGCCGAATTGATCGGTGTCTCCAGCCGTGATCGTACAATTTTGCGCAATCAGGTTCGGCAATTGTCCTCATCTGACGAGTGAAATTATCAAAGACTGATCCAGATCAAAGCGGCCCGGGTGTTTTTGCGTCAAGATATCGGCATGCACATACGGAGGCAGTGACATGTTTAAATCGATTCTGATCGCGACGGATGGATCCGAGCTTGCCAACAAGGCTTTGTCGGCTGCATTGGAGCTCGCCAAGCTTAACGGCGCCAGCGTAATTGCGCTGACCTCTACCGATCCAATTGTGTCAGCATTGGGTGGCGGTAGTTTCGGTGCGATTGATGCAGGGTCGATCTTGTCGGAACTTGAGGAGAGCTATGCCAAGCATGCGAAAACCATTTTGGCTCAAGCTCGCGACATTGCGCAGGCCCAAGGGGTAAATATCGAAACGCGCTATCTGGCAGAGCACCGTCCGGCTGACGCAATCCTTGAAGCCGCTGAGAAAATCGGCTGTGACACCATTGTTATGGGTTCGCATGGTCGGCGTGGTTTTCAGCGTATGCTCCTAGGCAGTCAGGCGGCAGAGGTGCTTGCACGATCGACCATCCCCGTACTCGTCATTAAATAGGGAACGGTCTGCGTCCGTTTGCGTCTTGCCTTTTGGTCGGTTTTGCGGGCAGAAGCTGCCCAATATTCCGTCATCAAATTGAACGGCAAGGTTACGACCATGAATATCGACGCGATCCCGACCGGCAAGAACCCGCCCGAAGAGCTCAATGTCATCATTGAAGTTCCTCTTGGGGGCGAGCCGATCAAGTATGAGATCGACAAGGACAGCGGTGCTCTCTTTGTTGATCGTTTCCTTTATACGCCAATGCGTTATCCGGGGAACTACGGCTTCGTCCCACACACTTTGTGCGGCGACGGCGATCCGCTGGACGTGATCGTAATGAATTCTCGTCCGCTTGTACCGGGCGCAGTGGTGCGCTCGCGCCCGGTTGGCGTGCTGTTTATGGAAGACGACGGCGGCCAGGATGAGAAAATCATTGCTGTGCCGGTGTCCAAGTTGACCCGCATGTATGACAATATCTTGGATATTGGTGACATGCCGGAAATCCAGCTCGAGCGCGTCAAGCACTTCTTCACCCACTACAAGGATCTTGAACCAGGCAAGTGGGCCAAGATCAATGGCATTGGTGGTATTGAGGACGCCCGCAAGGTGATCCTAGATTCGATCGCGATGGCGAAGAAATAACCAACCAAATTGCAGCTCCGGCGTTGTGGGTTAAAGCCGACAACGCCGGAGCTGTTTTTATGAGAATTTTCGCCGTTCTGGCTGCTACCATATTTATGCTCTCATCTGTGATGGGACAGGAGGCAGCTATGCCGTCGGATGGCGATGTCGCGCAGATCCTTGGCGATCGTATCGGTCGCGATCAGGCCAATGTCGGCATAGCCGTTGCGATCGTGGAAGATGGTGAGACGCGTTTTGTTTCTCATGGTACCATCTCGCTGGATGATCCCACTCCGGTCGACCAAAAGACCTTGTTTGAGGCGGGGTCAATTTCCAAAACCTTTAACAGTCTCTTGCTGGCGCAGCTCGCGCTCAATGGTGTGATGGATGTTGATGCGCCCATAAGCACCTACCTGCCGGAGGGCACTCAACTGCCGGAGAGTGAGCAGCCTATCACTGCGTTTACTCTCGCCACGCATACAGCCGGGCTTACCGGCCTGCCGCAAAGCATCACAGACAAGGGCCTCGATGATCCTTACCGGGATACATCGCGTGAGGATTTGTTTGCATGGTTAGCTGACCTCACGCTGGCGCGCCCTGTAGGTGAGGCTTTTGAGTATTCTAATGCAGGCGCTGCCTTGCTCGGTATTGCGATGGAAGAAGCCAGCGGGGTGTCTTACAGCGAGCTGATGCGAACGCTCATTTTTGAACCGCTCGAAATGTCGTCTAGCCGTATACAGCTCACAGGGGAAACCATCGAAGGCATGGCGACAGGCTATGACTCTGCGCGGGAGCCTGCCGCCAATTGGAAATTTGATGCTTTCTCACCTGCGGGGGCTCTCGTGACAAATGCGGAAGATCTGGCAAAATTTATCTCTGCGGCCAGCGGCAATAGCGACTCATCTTTAAAACCGGCTTTTGAAAAAATGCTGGAGCGACCCGGAGAGATCAGCCAAGGACAATCCATCGCCATGGGCTGGTTCATCACTGATTTAGGGCAGGGCGACATCATCTGGCATAATGGTGGTACCGGCGGATTCCGCAGCTTTGTTGGATATGACAAGCTCAGTGGAAACGGCGTCGTCGTTTTATCCAATATGGCAACATTAGCCGGGATCGACGACATCGGGATGCATTTGCTCAATCCATCCTTGCCTTTACGCGAACAGCCAAAGTTGCGTACGGAAATCGAGATCGATCCGTCTGTGTTGCCTATGTATGTAGGGACCTATCAGCTCACCCCCGATGTTTCCTTCACCATCACCCAAAGCGCAGGACGACTTTACGCCCAACTCACCGGGCAGGATCAGTTCGAAGTGTTCCCTGAAGCAGAGCACGAATTTTTTTATAAGGTCGTCGACGCCCAATTGAGTTTTGAGATTGTCGATGGAGCGGCGGTTGCCCTGACGCTCCATCAAAATGGCGTTGATCAGAGGGCTGAAAAGAAAACCTAATGAGGCCGCATTCGCGCCAGCAGATTATCCTTGATGACGAGCTGGTGCCAAAGCGCGGCACCGATATGGCCAATGACCAGCAACAACAATATCTTGCTGAAGATCGTATGGGCTCCAAACGGCGGTAAGGTCGAAAAGCGAGGAAGTGCGCCGCCTGAAAACACAGCTGATCCCGCGCCACTCAAAAGTAGCATGGCGACGCCACTACCCACCATGACCACGATCGCGCCATAGAGCAGCAAGTGTACCGCTTTAGCCGCTCGTTCTTGCCCTGCAGTCATGCCGACGTGTGGAGCTGGATGTTTGTCAAAAAATATCCACCAAGCGGCACGGGCGAGAGTTAGAACACCAAGTAATAAGCCCAAGCTGACGTGAAACGGTAGGATCGACGAGACCTGTGATTGTGGTGCCCAGTCTAAAGCTTGGCCGCTAGCCAGCATTAAAATGACTATCAATGCTGAGATCCAGTGGAGCAACGCAGTTGTGCGGCCATAACGGTTAGAAGAACTCTTCATCGGCGTCACATTCTCGGTTTTGACGTTAGTGACTAAGTGAATATAGTTAGCCTACTATATATATTGCGATCCCCGTGTAAATGGCACTGCTCAAGACCACCGCCGTTGGCTATACGACCAATCACGCTGCCCGTTTGCTGATCCGCTTATTGGAGCGGGAGCTTGCGCCGCTGGGCCTGAGTCCGGCCTATATGCCGGTTCTTCTGGCGCTGCAGCACCGCGCGCACTCGCAGAAAGCACTCGCTGAAGCGGCGCAGGTCGAGCAGCCCACGATGACCGCAACGCTGACCAGAATGGAACGTGATGGCTGGATTGATCGCCACAAAAATCCGGAAGATGGTCGGAGCGTCTTGGCCTCACTCACGCCTAAGGCACTTGCAGCACTACCTAAAGTGGAGGCCGCTGTCGCTCGCCTCAATGCAATTGCCTTATCAGACCTAGATGAAAAAGAGACGCATCAGCTCTTTGCGCTCTTAAACAAGGTGATATCGTCGCTCGATCGGTCTCTGTGATGTGTGACATGACGATCTCGACGCCCTACGACGGTTCATCCAAGCTTTTTCAAATAGGCACCAAACCAATCAGCCCCGATCATTGGTTGGAGCCTGACATCTGTCTAGCTGCGCAGCTCAGGGAAAAAGATAGGCTGCTTACGGAGTACCGCCCGACTGTCTACGCCGAACAAGTCGAAAGTTATGAAGCACAGCAGGAACTCCTTTCGCTTATAACCCAATATCTGCCTGAAGCGCATCCGGGCGACTACCAGCGTCACGTCGATGGCTTAGCCATATCGGCGATCAACGAGGTCCGTCCGATAACTGGGAAGGACAGTCCGCTGTTGACCGCCGCGCGCCTCGTGCAGGACGATCTGTTGATCCTGCAGCGCGACACCGAAGCTTGGCGCCTCACGGCAGCCTGCCTCTGTTTCCCATCATCCTGGCTGTTGGCGGAGAAGATCGGCAAACCCCTTGCGGATATCCATGCCCCCGTTCCGGGATTTGGCCCCGGCACGCGCGCAGCTCAAATTATGGCTCGCATGTTCGATGCCGCGCGACCGGAAACACCAATGATCCGCTGGAACTATTCCCTTTATGGCGACGATCGACTTTTTCATCCGGAAAGCACTGGACCTACAGAACCGAGGTTCGGGGCAGCAGTACGGGCAGACCCGATCTTTATGCGCGTTGAACGGCAGACATTGCGAAAGCTTCCTAAGACTGGGGCGCTGGCCTTTACCATTCGTGTATCTGTCGACCCGATCGAGAAGTTAAGTGGTCATCCGAGGCAAGGGGAGATCGCCCACGCGCTTATCGACCAGATCAATGCGCTCAGTGAGGAGCAACTGGATTACAAGGGACTCACGCGTGAGAAGCCCCGTGTCATCGAACGTCTCATTGAGCTTGTTACGGCATAAGTGCTTCCATACATGCGTGAGCGCTAAAAGCCTGAAATATTGTGATTTCTGCGTCACCCCTTGAAAACTAGCCGTCTCGCAACATTTGTTCACAGCGGGAAGAGAAACCCGGCCAGTTTTGTCGTGATTTTGTCATGAGGGGGTTGCCAGCAAAACGGCCTGCCCCTATAACCCGGTCATCGCTGCAGAGCACAGCGCCTTCCGGCACTAAGTTCTAGCGGCACAGAAATCTGAAAGATCAGGCAGTTTGGCCGGTAACGGCGCAAAAAGTTTTGTCTCTAAGAACTCCGGAAGCTTTGCTTCCAAAATGACGTGTCCGGTTTGTAGCCGATGGGTCAGCTCTTTGACATTGTGAAGACAAGAAGAAAGAGAAACGTGGACGGCGAGGTTCTTGCGAACGGAAGCTGGGGTTTACTCCAGTGGAAGTTATACAAGACTTCGATGGGTGCACGTTTCTAGAGGTACACTCTTTTAGCGCTTTAATAGCGCAATTTGATGTGTGTCCTCGTCAAAACGCAAACGTGCATCTAGCGACAATAGTCATGATTAAACTTGAGAGTTTGATCCTGGCTCAGAACGAACGCTGGCGGCAGGCTTAACACATGCAAGT
>NZ_JAEMNZ010000021.1:0-12250 GCF_016461625.1 Devosia sp. MC532
CCTGAACGCGCACTGGTTCCTGAGCCTTGACGACGCACGGGCAAAGATGGAGGAATGGCGTAAGGACTACAACGAGGTCCGCCCACACAGCGCCATCGGCAACAAACCGCCGATATCGCTCATGAATGTGTCAGGGGCATCCGGCCATCCCTGAACGCATACCCCCGGAAAAGCCCCAGGCGGGTGGTCCAAGATCTGGGGGCACGTTAAATCGTCGCCCGCTTTTGCTGGAGATGTCCAATGTTCGGGGCACCAAATTCACATGACAAGCAAACCAATCAACTTTTTCGCGAACGCGATCAGGCAAGAAAGATGTGGCCGTTTCTGACACCATATGACCTGAGTACTTTGAAATCACCATTGCAACTCGCATCGATGATCAAAGACCGAAAAGGCATATCGCAGGAAGAGGCCCTTGGTGAGGTCGACCGCTGGATGACTGGGTACAATGCCCGGATACAATCGGCTTCGCTTGACCAATGGGAAACCGACGGCGGCAGCGGCGTGACGAAGATCATCTACCTCCCCAATCCTTCGGGAAAGCACTGAGCCATGATGAGGCGCAGCCACAGAAGTGGAGCCTAGACCAGCACTCAAGACACGGATTTGAGAGAAGACGATGTCTTGAGCGCTAGGCTCACATCACAACCCGATAGCTGCACGTGTTAGCCACCGGATGCTTGATCTCGGCCATTGCGTGTTCCGAGTTATGTCCAATCGGCGATTTGACCCGTTGCAGCCCCGCCTCCCTCTGACCGCGGGGATGCTCGACTTTTGCCCCGGTGTGGCTATTAGGGACCTTTAACGCCACCCTTGCGATAGCCGCGCCATGGACGCGACTATCTGGGCAATGGCCGGAGGGTGATGGATAAGGTGTGCGTCCCCCCGTCCAGTCGTAGCCGGACGACCTTGCCTTGAGGGGCGAGTGCCACCCCATCGAGAACTGCGTTGGGTAAGCTATCTGCATCACCGCCGCGATTGTGCACGGTGATCTCATATTGCGTGCCAGCCACGGTCAGCTCGGCGGAAAAGCCAGGCCAATCGGCAGGAAGACACGGGTTGATGATAAGCGTGTCACCTTCGCGACTGATGCCGAGAATGCCTTCGATACCGGCACGGTACATCCAACCGGCAGAACCCGTGTACCACGTCCAACCGCCTCGCCCCGTGTGCGGCGCCACCGAATAAACATCGGCTGCCAAGACGTATGGTTCAACCTTGTAAAGGGCGACTGCTTCTGCGGTTAGCGCATGGTTTATGGGGTTCACCAGCGCGAAAAGATCGAACGCCTTTTTCCCCTGGCCCAGTTTGGCGAAGGCGAGAATGGCCCACATTGCGGCGTGGCTATATTGGCCACCGTTTTCGCGAAGTCCGGGCGGATATCCCTTGATATAGCCGGGATCGCGCGGCGTCTGGTCGAAGGGTGGAGTGAAAAGCAGCGCTAAGCCCAGGTCCGGACGGATGAGGTGTCGATCGAGGGAGCTCATAGCGACGCTGGCGCGAATGGGATCGCCGCCTCCCGACAGCACAGCCCAAGACTGGGCAATGGAGTCTATCCTGCATTCGTCGCTGGATTGCGACCCTAGCCAGGAGCCGTCATCGAAGGTTGCACGCCGATACCATGCCCCATCCCATGCTTCACGCTCGAGAGCGGCCTTGAGTTTGATGCTGTGCAGTCTCCAGCGTTTGGCCCTTTTGGGATCGCGGATGTCGGCGTATGGCATCAGGAGGTCCAGAGCGCGAATAAGAAGCCAGCCGAGCCAGACGCTTTCGCCTCTTCCGTCTTCCCCGACGCGGTTCATCCCGTCGTTCCAATCGCCGGTGCCCATGAGTGGTAGGCCATGCTGACCGGTCAATTTGATCGCTAAATCCAGGCCGAGCGCGCAGTGTTCGAACAAGGATGCCGAACGCTCCGAGATCATAGGTTGGAAAAAGTTGTCGTGTTCGCCCTCGGCCAGTTTTGGGCCTTCGATAAAGGGAACAAGCTCATCGAAAATATCCGCATCGCCGGTCGAGATAGCATAGGTAGCGGCTGAAAATGCAAGCCAGACGCAGTCATCGGAAATGCGGGTGCGCACGCCTTGGCCCGAATGCGGTAGCCACCAATGCTGGACATCGCCATCAATGAATTGGCGGCCAGCCGCGCGCAATATGTGATGACGACTATCTTGCGGACGGACAAGCGAGAGCGCCATTCCATCTTGCAACTGGTCACGGAAACCATAGGCACCACTGGCCTGGTAGAAGGCCGAACGCGCGGTGATGCGACAGGCCAGCGTTTGGTACAGCAGCCAGCCATTGAGCATGATATCCATCGCCCGATCGGGCGTTCTCACCTGAACAGCGCCGAGAATGGAGTGCCAGTGTGCGGCAACCTCGGCCAAGACGCCATCGAGATCAGCGCTGCGATAGCGCTCGATCAGCTGCCGCGCCTCCTCTTCTGTTCCAGCTTGGCCGAGTAGGCAGACAATCTCGATGCTCTCTCCAACCGCAAGTTCGATGCTGGTTTGTAGCGCCGCGCAGGGGTCGTGGCCCGCGCCAGCTGTCCCGCTAAGGCCTGTCTGGCTCGAGAGGGCAGCGGCCGACGCCGTGCTGCCATTGCGTCCAAGGAATTCGGTGCGGTCTGCAGTGGAGGCCGTCTGGCGACCGCCCAGATCGGTAAATGCGACACGGCCACCAAAGGCGGTCGCCCATTTGTTGGTGGCAAAGATAGCGCCAGTCTCCGCATCGATTTTGGTCAGGAGGAAAGGCGCGGTCGCGCCGCGCTGAGTGCCGAGCACAAATTCAGTGTAGCTGGTGATCGACAGGCGTCGGACGCGCTGGGATCTGTTGGTCAAAGTCATGCGGGAAATCCGCACTGGATCGACAAGCGGAACATATGCGACGAGCTCGCTTTCGATGCCATAAGCCTGATGGCTAAAGCGGGAATAGCCGTAGCCGTGGCGAGCGAGATAGCGTCCCTTGTTTCTAATCGGCCGCGCGGTCGGGCTCCAAAGAGCACCGGACGCTTCGTCCTTTACGTAGATCGCTTCGCCAACGGGATCGCTAACGGGATCGTTTGACCAAGGCGTGATCTGATTTTCACGGCTATTGCCAGCCCAAGTGTAAAAGCTGCCTTCACTGGAAACTTGGAAGCCGAAACCCTCATTTGCGACGACGTTAATCCATGGTGCAGGCGTCGTAGCGCCATTGTCGAGAGCGGTCACATATTCCGTTCCATTGTTAGCGAACCCGCCAAGACCGTTGAAAAATTCGAGGTCGTCGGGCAGAGCGACCGTCTCTGCTGAGGAGGCCTGCGCGGGCATGAAAGGCTTCACGTTTAGTGGTGGAGTTCTGCTCGCCTTGTCTGCAATTTGGTCTGCGATGGAGCCCATCCGCGCGAGGAACACCACACGCGCGCTCGCCTGGAGCAAATTGCGCGTTTCAAGCCCCAAAAGATCGGCACGCAGTAAGTAGACGTTACCCTGCGCGGGGGTGTTGTTATAGCGAGGTCTGGACTGGCTGGACCGAAGGGCCGCTTCGATGGCGTTTTGCAAGTCCTGGACATAGGAAGAGCCGCGCTCGTTGATGATAACAAGATCAACGGCCAACCGTTTAATCCGCCAATACTCGTGCGCCCGCAACATCTGGCGCAACTGAGGCATGTCTTCCAAGGCGTCAATGCGCAGCAACACAATTGGCAAATCGCCCGAGATGCCGTGCGGCCAAAGTCCCGATTGGGGGCCGGCCCCTGCCATAATTGCATCTGAAGAGGGTCGGAAAACCGGATCGGCGTAGAGGATGGGTGCTGCGAGACGTTGGAAGTCAGCTGCCTCCTCCAGAGATACGTCGAGATGGTGTAGTTGTACTTGTGCCTGGGTCCAGGCGAGGGTTTTAGCCCGTTCGTAGGCGCTCCGGTCGTGGTGCTTGTCGATCAGTTCAAGCAATTCAACACGCGAGGACGCAACAACAGTCCAGAAAGCGATTTTCGCGACTTTGCCCGGCGGAATGCGCAGCTGTCGACGCAGTGCGAACACGGGGTCGAGCACAGTCCCTAAGGTACCGGATAGCCCTTGGTTGTCGTGAATAGCCGCCGCATCACCCAGAGAGCGGTTGCGCCCCAGGAAACGGGAGCGGTCAGTTTCATATTGTGGGTCGGACAGCACTTCACCCTCAACCACGGCGAAATGAGCCGCCCAGATTTCAGGTTCACTTGGCGACCGTCGGCGCCGCGTGGCGACGAGAGCACCAAACTCGGACAGATATTCCGTTTGAACAAACATCTTGGCGAAGGCCGGGTGCGCATCGTCTGTGGCCGCTGCGGCTAAGACAAGCTCGGCATAAGAGGTCACTTCTATGTCACGAGGGCGACGCCCGCTATTGGTGAAGCAAACCAGCCGCACCTCGCTGTCGTCTTCGCCAGACACAAGGACGTCCATTTCGGTTGTCATGGTTTGGTCGTGGCGGCGAAATTGAGCGTGGTCCTCGCCAAATTCGACTATTGCCTCAGCACTGTCGTTCATCGGCTGCTGCGTCGCCGAGAAGACCAAGCCTGTACGTAGGTCTTTGCAAAACACGAAGGCACCACAGTCATCGCGGGTCACATCTTCGCGCCAACGAATGATGGCGATGTCTCGCCAGCGACTGTAACCGCTACCGGAGGCAGTCAGCATCACGGTATAGCGGCCATTGGACAATAAATGCGTGATTGGGGCCCCATGATATGGCAGTGCAAGTTTGCGCACCACTGGGCTCATGTTTACCGACAGATCGGAGGCTGCCTTGATTTCTTCAGCGCGTGGCCGGGCAATTGCAACGTCCCGTGGCACGCGCTCGGAGAGCAGAAGCTCGCTCGCCTTGATCATGGGTTCACGATGAAAGCGTGCGCGCATGATGCCATCGCTCAGCACATTGGCAATGGCGGTAATCGTCATCCCTTGGTGATGCGCCATGTAGCTTCGAACTATCGCCAAATCATCATCGTCCGGCAGTCGGGAACGCGTAAAATCAAGCGCCTCGTAGAAGCCATGAGTGCCACGTGCGCCCATGCGTTCAATGCGCCGGAAATTCTCGATTGCGGCTCGTGGGTCAACCATTGCAGCCAGACCCGTCGCATAGGGCGCAATGACCATATTGCTCGACAGGCCACGCTTTAGGCCGAGCCCCGGCACACCAAAATTCGAATACTGGTAGGTGAACTCGTAATCGCGGACATTGTATGCGGACTCGGAAATGCCCCAGGGCACATTGCGGGCGCGGCCGTAGGCCTCCTGACGGGCGACGACCAGTCGATTGGTGGCGTCGAGGAGACTTTCCGCTGGCGCACGCATGACCAGCGAGGGCATCAGGTATTCGAACATGGACCCCGACCAAGAGATCAATGCTGAGCCATTGCCCAACGGCGTTGCCGTGCGCCCGAGCCGGAACCAGTGTCGGGTAGAGACATCGCCCTTAGCGATTGCGAACAGGCTGGCTAGTCGGGCCTCTGACGCCAGCAGATCATAGCAATTCAGGTCTAGCCTATTGTCAGGAAGCGAAAATCCGATGGAAAGCAGTTTCCTGTCTGGATCGAGGAGAAAAGCGAAATCCATATCAAGAGCGATGCTGCGAGCGACGCTCTCCAGTGCAATCAGGCGGGCGTGGAACGCTTTAGGATCAGTCTGCAAAGCGCGCCGGTCACGCGTCGCCTCAACAATGCGCCGATTGAACGCTGATACCCAATAGGTGAGATCACTAGGCCCTCCAATGTCAGTGGACGATGACCGCAACGACACCAACTTGAGCCCTTTTTCGGATAGGCGGAGCAGCGTTGGAAGCAGGATATCGAAGGACTGTTGCGTCTCCATCTGCGCTTGGATTTCGTCCAGTACGGAAGAAATTGTTGGATCTGCGGAGCTCGGTGATAATGCCAGCGCTTTCCGGGCGAGCACCACATTGTCCATAAGTCCCTGTCTCGTGTCTAACGGCGCACTTTCGGCCCATTCGGCGCAGGCATTGGCAAGCGCAATGAGATGCCCGGCGAGATTGCCGCTGTCGACCGAAGAGACATAGGCCGGGTCAAGGACACGCAGATCGCGCGTGTCATACCAGTTGAAAAAATGCCCGTTGAAACGCCGCATCTGGCCGAGCGTCGCGAAGGTCTTCTCCAACCGGTCGATGGTTTCGAGAGTACCGGCCCAGCCAAAATCGCGCGCAGCCACGGCGGACAGCAGGTAGAGCCCAATATTAGTGGGAGATGTGCGATGCGCGACGCTGGGCACCGGTGTTTCTTGGAAATTGTCCGGTGGCAGCATATTCTCCAGCGGCGTGACATAGGTCTCAAAATACCGCCAAGTTTGCCGCGCGATCAGCCGTAAATATTTGGCATCACTCGAACCCAAGTCTCGATCTGGGCGTGTTGCCGGGGACCGGCTGGTCCAAAATGCGATGGCCGGTGCGGCAAGCCACAGCAACACCAAAGGCAGCGCTATCGCCAACGAGGTGGGCGTAATCGCCATCGCTCCGGCGAACAGCAATATGGCCAGAGCTGTTCCCTTAGCCATGTCGCGATAAAACCCGAGCAGCGTCAATCGCGCCCGCTGGCCCGCACTTGCCGCCGTCGTCCATTCGAGCAGGTGTTTACGTGAGACGGTCAGCCGGAACAGCGTGCGCACGATTGCATCGCCGTTGCGCCACGCTTGATCAGGAAGAAAGGCAAGGCCCAGTCCAACCTGCAGCGCTGCCAACTTGAAATCTCGTGCGAGGCCGAACAGATGCGAGCGCAGTTGTAACCCAGGACTGTGCGGCAAGATCGAGAAGAGAATTGGCACAAAGACTGGAATGATCAGGGCCAAAAGGATTGCGGCAATCGCAATTGCATTCGCTGGCTCCGTCATCAGGCAGGCAAGGAACAAGGCAAATAACGCCGTCGGCGCAACCAGTGATCGCCTCAGGTTGTCCAGCATTTTCCAGCGCCCGATAGTGGGGAGCTTGCCATCCCGAACGAGCCAAGGCAGCAGTTGCCAGTCGCCGCGGGTCCAACGATGCTGTCGCCGCACAGCGACATCATAACGGGTCGGAAAATCGTCGACGACTTCGACGTCGGAGCTCAGGCCCGCTCTGGCATAAATGCCCTCGAACAGATCATGGCTAAGCATGGTGTTTTCCGGAATGCGTCGAGCCAACGCTGCCTCGAACCCATCGACGTCATAAATGCCCTTACCGGTGTAGGACCCCTCGCCAAAGAGATCTTGATACACATCCGAGACCGCCGCCGCATAAGGATCGATCCCCCCAGGCGCCGAAAACACCCGCTGGTACAATGAACTGTCTTGACCAATCGGCAACGACGTGGCGACGCGCGGCTGGATAATCGCATAACCATCCACAACCCGGTCTCCACGAGCATTCAAGCGCGGCCTATTGAGCGGGTGAGCCATTTTACCGACAAGCCGCACAGTCGCTTCGCGAGGCAATTTGGTATCCGCGTCGAGGGTGATCACATAGCGGACATCCGCCGGCACGTGGGGCGTGCCGAAACTGGTGTCGCCTGCGCCGCGCAAAAGCCAGTTGAGTTCTGTGAGCTTGCCGCGCTTGCGCTCCCAGCCCATCCAAAGGCCCTCGCCCACGTTAAATCGCCGCGCGCGGTGGAGGAGCAAAAAGCGATCGCCAGCGGGTCCAGGACCGTGACGCGTGTTCAAGGCCGAGATAGCCTGTTGGCCAATATCCAACAGCGCTTCATCGCCTTCTACGGTTTCAGTGTCTGCATCGAGCCCGTCGGTCAGAAGGGCAAAGCTAATGTCTCCACCAGCGCCAGACAGATAGTGAACTTCAAGCTGCTCGATGTCTTGGAGCAACTGGGCTTGGTCAACCAACATTGTGGGCACGACGACAAGTGTCCGCAATTCGCTCGGGATACCAGCGGCGAGTTCCAAACCTGGAAGCCTTGCGGCCCTGACTCCGACACTCACCGTGCGATTGACAACCGCTGCTGCAACTTCGCTCGCTGGCACAATTGCCAGAACCAGAAATGCAAAAAGAAGGACTGAAGGCACCGCGGAGGCCGACACTATCCAGCCGAGCGACGCCACCAGCGCGAGTGTTATTGCGGTAATAGCAAGGACATAGCCGCCAATGCCCAACTTCCCCATCGTCCGGCCAAAGTGGAGCTGAGCATTCGGACGAAATCCGATAGCGCGTTCAAGCGCCCGGCGACCGTGGTCAATCAGATGATATCCTGGATCGCCCAGCCGCTCCGCTTCTGTCGGAGAGCCTGCTTGTTCGGCTGCATCTTTCGCGAGCGCCAAAGCGGACTGAGCGATCTCGAGTTCGGTGAATGTCGAGCCTCGCGCCAGTTGTTCGATTGCGCTGCGATAGAGATCGCGTGACGCGAAATCCATCTGAACGAAGTCGCTGCCATCAGACAGGCATGCATCGACGAGACTGACGCTTTCAACAAGCTCCCCCCAGTCGATATCGGAAATCAGCCGCATGCTGGTAATGATATTCCGAATAGTGACATTGGAGGCGCCTTGGCGCTGCTGGGCATGCTGCACGACTGTTTCAATCGTACTGCCTTGGCGTGCCAATTGGTCTTCGAGCCAGCCAAGGCTAGGCGTCGTCCTCGGATCGCGGTCACGCAAACGTTTGGCCAACTGCGCTGCGAACAACTCCGACAGCTCAGCACTCGGCATGCGGACCGCAGATGATCCTTTGGTGTCCTCGGCGAGCAGCGAGTCAGCCAAGGCATCGGCTTCCAGCCGAGCAGTGCGTCCAACTATGATCTGATCCGCAAGGCGCCTCAGGTTCTCGACCAGGACAATGCGCAATGTGATCGCGACAGCCCAGAGTTCACCAATCGTGAGTGGCTGGACCTGTTGATATGCCGCAATAAAGCGCGTCAGGGACGCGGGATCGAAGTGACTGTCTGTGTGCGCGACGAAGGCCCACGTCAGGCCAAAAATGCGGGGATAGCCAGCAAAGGGGCCATCGGCTAATTTGGGAAGCTGGCGGTAGTAATTCGGCGGGAGATCATCATGGATTTCGCGGATTTGCTCGTCGACGAGATGGTAATTGTCCAACAGCCACTCTGCGGCCGGTACTACGGCGCGGTCACTTTCGATCTCATGTGCGCTGCTGCGATAGGCGGCCAATAATACGGACGCGTTCTGTTTCAGCCGTCTATGCAAAGAGAAAACGGATGGCGGACGCGAAGTAATGCTTTGAGCTGCCGCCAGACTGCGAGCGTGCTGTTCCAATCGTTCGATGCCGAATAATTCCTCGCGCACCGGCGCAGCGTCGTCCCACGGATTAGCGAATTTGTGCCTAGTCATACGCACGTCACCTCGAAAAAACGACCGCGCCCGGCGGAAAATGCGCCGGTGGAGAGAGCTAGGCGTCAAGCAAGTCCGCGCTGAAACGGTTTGCGGTGTTCCTACCGATCAGCGCTTAATTCAGTGCAGGCGAAATCCCTGTGGCTCAGCGGGCCAAAGCGAGGAGCAGCATTGTCCAAACCCGGATCGTCTGGAGGAATCTTTATTCCCATGTGGCGTTCGATTGGCAGCGAGACGTTCGCAGCATTACCGTCGCACTCGCTGCCCGGACAGAATTGTAGGGTTTACCAATGGTCCTGCGGAGATTTCGGGACGGCACTAAAAGCCAAATTGCTCCCTTTCTGATCAAACGCTCAGATGCGGAACATGGTTGCGGTCCTGTGCAGCATGGCGGCAGCAGAATGGAGGGCGCTCAGTCGTGCCGATCAGCGCGCTTGTGCGACTTTTCTCAATGGTTCACTTGATGCCAGTGGCTTATCAGTCGCCGCATCTTTAGCGTTTGCCTCGCTGGCGCGATGCTCCTGCCCCCAGCGGGCGAGCAAAGTGACCACTTCCTCCAGCTTTTTGCCGGATGGGGTGAGCTCATACTTGCCGATACTTCCCTCCGCGCCGGAGCGGGCAATAGCGCCGTTCAGTTCCAACTCCCGCAATTCGCGCGAGAGCATGCGGGGGGAGATGGTGGCCAAGAGGCGCTCAATATCGGCGAAGCCCTTGGGGCCGCTCAGTAAAGTGCAAACGATTGCTAGCTTCCACTTGCCACTGACGACATTAAGCGCGTCGCGAATAGACAAGACAAAGGCCTTCTTGCACAGATCGTGCTCTTCGGGCTCGACCTCCATGTGATGCATGACGCGGGACATTTCGGTTCTCTAGCGAAGGGCCAAGACGACTATACAACTTGATAGTTCTTCCTAACGGCGAAGGTCCTACCCTCGGATCAGGTTCTGAGGAGTGTGTCATGATCCTTGTCAGCGGTGCAACCGGCCAACTCGGTCAGTCTGTCGTAAATCATTTGCTCAAACGCGGCGCCAAAGGACGGTTCGCCGTTCTGGCACGCGATCTGGTCAAGGCAAAACAATATGCAGATCAAGGCATTGAAATTCGTCATGGCGATTTTGACAATCCAGATTCCTTGACAACTGCCTTTGCCGACGTTGAGCGGTTTCTTTTCGTCTCGACCCTTTCACAAAACCGTGGTGCCCAGCAAACCGCTGTTGTCGCCGCCGCTCGTCGCGCTGGCATCAAGCATATCGTTTATACCGGGCTCGGCATCCGCAACATTGCGACCTCGGCCGTAAAGTCGCTCATGGGCAGCCATTTTGAAACGGAAGACCGCATCCGGGAATCCGGCATGGCGTGGACCTTTTTGCGTAACACAATGTATGCCGAAGCCATTCCCCAGATTATCGGGGGCGGTGCGCTGAGCACGGGCATCGCCCTATCTGGTGGTGATGGTCGTGTGCCCTATGCCCTGCGAGACGAGATGGGTGAGGCCGCGGCCAACGTGCTGCTCGCAAATCATCACTCAGGCAAAACATATACACTCACCGGCGGCACTGCCTGGAGTTATGGCGACCTCGCCGCAGCGCTTTCGCGCATCACGGGCCGACAGCTCGGCTATCAGGATATCGCGCAAGACGACTTCCGCCTGCAACTCATCGCCATGGGGCTGCCCGACTTTATGGTCTGGCTGACGATGGGCACTGTGCAGGATATCCGCGAAGGGCAATACGACATCGCAACGCGTGATCTCGAACACCTACTCGGGCGCCCACCCGCAGCGCTCGACGCGATGTTGCGTACAGTCTTTCAGCTCAGCCGCTAAAGCCCGGCCACGCCGGTAGCGCAAATTCCTTGCGCCTCCGCCCAGTCCTTTCCCAAGACAGAAGAAGGTTACCATGACAAGTTCTGCCAGAAATGCCGTCGATCGTATGTTCCAAGCCTTTAACGCTAAGGACCTAACGGGGGCGCTTGCGACCGTATCCGAAGACACTCTGTGGATACATCACGGCTCGCAAAAAATGCCGTCGGTACGATTTGAAGGCAAAAGCGGCGCTGAGAAGTTTTTCGCGACAAGCTTTACCGCCATGACAATCGACTATTTTCGTCCCCTCAGCTTTATCGAGCAGGGCGATATCGTTGTTGTGCTTGGCGAGGAAAGTTACGTTATGGAAGGTATAGACGGAAAGCTCACCAACAAGTGGGTACAGATCTACACTGTTGCCGACGGGCTCATCGCGAAGATGGAAGAATTCGCAACTTCGTCGGAAGCGACAAGTTATGCCGTGGTCGTTTAGTAATTGCATTAACACCCAATAGTAGACCGAAATTAAAAACGCTCACAAAAACGGACTATATTTTCCTTATCTAAAAATATCAGGAACAGGATCCCGGATATAATACGAATATCGTCAGCACGCGTCCGGTAAATGACGCGTATCCCGATCTGTCTGTAGCGAGTGCTATGGGGCCTGCATTTAGGCTATGCAGACCCCCTCTTCACCCTGTCTAGCCTGAGCAAACGGCTGAAGGGTGAGCACTGCTTCTCGCAACTTGTGCCCCCGCTCCGAGAGATACCAGCGTCCGAAAATGGTGCGGACGATATAGCGCTTGTCTCTGATATCTCGGGAAGCCTTTAACGTCAGAGAAAAGAGGTTAAGCGCGGCATCGTACTCTGAGGCTGAGTGCCAATGCGCACTTTTGCCAATAAACAAGCGCCCCTTCGCAAGTGCATGAAATCTGTCAATCTTGTGAACAAGACCAGTGGTCCAGCATGGAGGTCGGGAACGCGCCAAAGTAGTGACTCATACCTCCCTAAATGTTAGGCAACAAACATTGAGCTGCTGCCGGTTCGGTGGACCCACGGTTAGGCTAACTTAGCTTTTTCTTCGTAGTCTACGGGGCTCAGATAACCCAGTGTAGAGTGCCGGCGCCTCGGGTTATAGAAGCGCTCGATATAG
>NZ_JAEMNZ010000022.1:0-10876 GCF_016461625.1 Devosia sp. MC532
CGGCACTGTCGGCTTTATCAAGTTCGGCTAGGTAATACGCGATGCTCTCTTCGACACGAGCCTTCCGTCGCGCCAGCTTGCCTTTGGTGTAATTCTTCTCGTGCGTGTTCATTGCGCGAAGACGCGACCCATCGATGGCCACGACACTACCCGCAACAAGGCCAAGGGCCCGGCAGGCGCCAACGAAGCGCTGACACGCCATCTGGATCGCGCTGGTATTGTCATGACGGAAGTCGGCGATGGTCTTAAAGTCTGGCGCGAGTTTGCCGATCAGCCACATCAGCTCGATATTGCGATCAGCCTCCCGCTCCAGCTTCCGGCTCGACGTCACCTGATGCAGATATCCATAGATGTAGAGCTTCAGCATCGTACTCGGCGCGTAGCCGGGCCTGCCGGTTAATGCCGGTACAACTCGGGCGAAACCGAGCTGAGCGAGATCAAGTTCATCAATGAAAGCGTCGATCGCTCGAACTGGGTTGTCGGGGGCAACGTAGTCTTCGAGGCGAGCCGGCAAAAAGCTCGCCTGATCTCGGTCTGCGGCCTCAACGAAACGTCCCATCTGGCACCTCCGAAGCAGTCCCAGATCATAGCATGTTCAACAGTTTTCGCACAGCCTCGAACCGTATCCCGACCGGTGTCCAAGACCAAGTCATCGAGATGGCTCTGGAGCACTCCGAGCTGAGCCCGCGGGAACTGGCGGTTCGCTTCACCGATGAGAGGGGCTATTTTATCTCAGAAGCCAGCGTTTACAGGCTTCTCAAGGCCCATGATCTCATCACCAGCCCCGCTTACGTCGTGATCAAGGCGGCCAATGAGTTCCACACCAAGACCAGCCGTCCCAACCAGATGTGGCAGACCGATTTTACCTATTTCAAGATCATCGGCTGGGGCTGGATGTATCTCTCCACGGTGCTGGACGATTACTCCCGCTACATCATTGCCTGGAAACTGTGCACGACCATGCGGGCTCAGGACGTCACCGATACGCTGGACTTGGCATTAGCAGCTTCAGGGTGTGATCAGGCGCATGTGCGGCACCGGCCGCGCTTGCTGAGTGACAATGGCCCCAGCTACATCGCTCAGGATCTAGCCGGCTATATCGCAGCCAATGACATGGAGCATGTGCGAGGCGCGCCGCTTCATCACCAGACACAGGGCAAGATCGAGCGCTGGCACCAGACGCTCAAGAACCGCATTCTACTCGAGAACTACTTCATGCCCGAGGACCTCGAAAGCCAGATCGAGGCCTTCGTTGAGCACTACAATCATAAGCGCTATCACGACAGCCTCGACAAAGTGACACCCGCAGATGCCTACTTCGGCGGAGGACCTGCCATCATCAAAAGGCGTGAAAACATCAAACGCAAAACAATCCAGCATCGACGCTTGATGCACCATAGGCTTGCCGCATAACATCAACCGAACAACGAGCAGTGCTCTCCGCTAATCACAGCGCAAATCTGAGCCAAAACATCTGACGACGGACCTTCTCCTTGATCTCGATCGGCGTCCGATTGGCGTGCCATTTCGGAAGCGGGGGCGGTTTACCAAACCTGAACCACCATGCTTTCGGTAGGCTGCTTGCCAGCGGTAGAAGCTGCTGCGGCCAATACCAAAATAACGACAGGTCTTGGAAACATCACCAGCCTGGTCCGCATGTTGAATAATGCGAAGCTTGCGCGCGATCTCGCGCTGATCCTTGTTCATGACCACCTCCTTGTCCCAAAATTGGGAGCTTATCGGAGATATTCCGCGAGTACCGGCATATCTGCAATCGTAGGGTGTTTGATAGTCATTGTCCGGCGGCCCATTGAGCAAGAGCAGCTGTCGTAGGGCACGCTCCACCCGCCCCAATGATTAACAGATGTTAAATCGGAGGAGTCCCAATACAACTCCGCTGCAAATGGGTGCAAAACTTAATTCTGTCATCACGGCAGATGTTTACTAGCATTTTTCGCCAGGAATTGGGCAAAAAATACGCAAAATTGAACACGACCCATTAGTGCGACCAGACGAAATCCCCTCAAAACGCATTGCGTAAGCGGATGTAAGGGAAACAGTTCACCTCCCCTGACCTCCGCTCAGGGTAACTTCTACAGCCCTCCCCCCCTGAGCCTCACGCCGGCATCGTCCGGGCGGTTTCACTACCCAAAATCAGTTTTGGGTGGGGATGCCGCTTGTCTTGTTCTGCCCGGGCTGCTCGTAAACGCTTTAGGGGCCCTTATGAAGGTTCTTCACTGTTTCGCTTCCGCATCGTTTCTGACGACCACGGCGCTCGTGTCTTTGCCTTTCATCCATGTTAGTCCAACGCTTGCCGCGTGCCGAACGTCAGAGACAGGCATACGCTCCACCGCGGACTCATCGTGTGTTGCAACGAAAACTGAGTTCAACTCCGCTAATCAGTATCCCATTTGGGCCTCTGATAACTCAGAAGTTCGTTTCTAGCCTGGTGCGGATGTCTCGGTGACAAATACCTCTACAGCAAATAACGCAACATTGGTGCGCGCGGATTCTGGCGGCACCGATGGCAATGCTCGGATAAGCATTGATGGTAACTTCATTGGTACCCACAACTCTGCCGCAACAAACTCTTGGGGAATCGATGTTTTGGGCCGTAACGCGGCAATTTCTATACATGGCGATGTCCGTATTACCGGTGAGAATGTAACTGGCATCCGAGCAGGGCGACTCAACAACGGCGGTGGCCGCGTCAACATTGACGGCATCTATTACTTCGTTGGCGGGGGGCGCGGTGTCGATACGCGCGGCCAGAACGCAGTGGTCAACCTCGGCAGTGGCGCCCACATCGAAAGCTCCGAGACGGGATTGTTCGCTGAAGACGGTGCGAAAATCTATGCCCAGGCCAATGCTGGCTACGTCGGAAACACTGACAGGAACTCGAGCATTGTGATTGATGGCGTCCCCCTGGTGGTTCGCATCACGGGCCGTGCAAATTCTGGGGCAGCCGCCATAACGGCTACCTCCAAGACGGGCAGTGCCATGGTGCAGCTGTCGTCAACCGTCGCTTCCATCGAAACAGACGGAGAAAGAGCTCATGGGATTTATGCGCGTTCTCGGCAAGGCGATGCAGTTATCGAGTTGGCTGGCGGCTCAATCCGCACTGGCACGAACGCGCCGGGCAATAATAGCGAAGGCCTTTTTGCGCACGTTGACGGTGGAAATGGCAATGCTACGACTCGAATGTCTAGCGGTAGTATTTCGACCAATGGCAAGGATTCAGACGGGATCGTAGCGCTTGTAAGTGACGACAACATAACGCGCAGCCTCCCTGGTAACGCCAGCGTAGAGTTTTCCGACGGCGAAATTAACACCAGTGGCGACGGCTCCGCCGGTATCGTGGCGCAGACCGACATCGCTCTCTTCGGTAGCGAAGGCAATGCGCAGGTGACGCAATCTGGTGGTGTTATCCGCACCCAGGGCAACGCAGACGGCAATGATCTGAGCGCCGGTATTGTGTCGATCGCGACCTCGCTGGGCAATTCGACGGTTACGCAAAGCGCGGGGAGCATTGACACCTCAGGCTCCCACGCTCATGGCATTTATTC
Source organism: Devosia sp. MC532 (assembly GCF_016461625.1). NCBI lineage: Bacteria > Pseudomonadati > Pseudomonadota > Alphaproteobacteria > Hyphomicrobiales > Devosiaceae > Devosia > Devosia sp. MC532. The sequence continues at coordinate 3,567 of NZ_JAEMNZ010000022.1, forward strand.
AGGCGCAGGAGGCATTGTACGGGTTGAGCAAGGCGCTGGCAGCACTATTCGCGCCACTGGCACGGATTCATATGGCATTCGTGCTGTAGCGCAGGACACATTTTTCGGTGGCGAAAAAGACTACCGTGTCGCGGTCGATGGGCATGTCGAGGGTGGCAGCGGTTCGGGCGCTGGCATTTCAGTGTCAGGCAAATCAGGTGACATTCTCATTGGCTCAGCTGGCGCGGTAGCTGCCGCTTCAGGCGTCGCCATTATCGACGAGGTTGGTCTAACCAATATCACCAATGGCGAAACCCGGGTATCCAGCTTTGGACGTGTGCTAGGCGACATTCGCACTGGGCAGGGCAATGACAGCGTCCGTCTCCACGCCGGAAGTGTGACCACCGGCGCAATCGTGCTCGATGATAATACCAACTACGGTTCGGACGGTCTGGAAATCATCGGCAATGCTGATGTGTCGGGCGTGACCACACTTGATGGAGGCGACGATGTTTCTGATGCTGATGGCACAGTTGATCGGCTGAGCTTTATCGGCGGTTCTCGAGAAATCGCCGGCGATGCCGTCCTCAATTTTGAACAAGTGGTTTTAGACGGCACGGGGCTGCGGCTCATTGGCCCGGGCCTCACAGTGGGCAGCGGGACTGCAGAGCACAACGGCCAACCGATGGGGCTGTCGGTTCTCTCTGGCGCAGAGCTCTCAATCGTGCCAGATGCATTCGCCATCACCGGCAATGTGACCAATTCCGGCATTATCTCGCTGATGAATGGCGCTGCGTCGAATGTTTTGACGATTACCGCAGATGCCGCTGGCCCAGCGGGGGGCACCGGCATTCTCAACGGCACCGGCGGCACAGTTCGCATGGAAGGTGTGCTTGTAGGCAATGACTCGCTGGTTGACCGTCTGGTGCTCGACGGTGGCGGCGCGATTGGCGTCAACACGCTGTCCATGACCAATCTGGGCGGCGGCGGTGCTCTCACCACTGGCGACGGCATTTTGCTCGTTGATGCGATCAATGGTGCGACCACAGAGCAAGGCGCTTTTGTGCTGCCGGGCATGGTCATGGCGGGACCGTTTGAGTATCGCCTTTTCCGCAGTGGCGCCGGTGGCATTGACAATTGGTACCTGCGCTCCGCGGACACGCGCTCACCAAATCCCGATCCAGATCCAACCCCGCTTATTCGCCCGGAAATCCCCGCCTATGTGCTCGCTGCCGAACTGGCCTATCGCATGGGGATTGTTGAAGTTGGTACCTTTAACGAGAGACGCGGCAATCTCGCTATGCTGAACGCCAATGGCGAACACCGCATCTCGCCCATTTGGCAACGCGCCTACGGCGAAACCAGCAGTTTTGGGAGTGGAGCGGTATTGGAAGGCAATGGCTTTGACTTAGAGCCTCGCTTCGAAGGCGCCATCATGGGCTATCAGATTGGCTCCGACCTGTGGGGGCACCAAGATGAAAACGGCAGTGAGCATCGCGCCGGTTTGTTCTATTCCATGGTCACCGGCTTCGGCCATACCTATGGCAATATCAGCGGCGAGCAAGATGCACGGGGCAGCGCCCTCTCCCTCAACTCACATGGTCTAGGCGGCTATTACACCTACACTGACGCGGCAGGATTTTATCTCGACGCTGTTGGCACGGTGAGCACGCTCTCAGGCGGCGTCTATTCGGGCACTGGCGTGCAGGCCGCTATCGACGGCACGGCTTGGACGGCCTCCATCGAGGTTGGACAGGATATGGTACTGGCCGAGGGCACGACCCTGCAACCGCAGGCACAATTGATCTGGAGACAGACCAATCTGCATTCGGTCGCAGACCCGGTGTCCAATGTGGACATTGTCGATATTGGTGAGTTCACCGCTCGTCTCGGTTTGCGGCTAGAAAATAGCCACAGTTGGGACGACAACGACCTAACCACGCATGTGGGTGTCAATCTTTGGCATACGGTGGAGCATGCCAATTCGGTCAAGGTGGGCGACTGGCATTTGCACGGACGCAATGGCGGCACCTCGCTCGAGGTCAACGCGGGCGCTACTGCGAAGGTCAACGACACCACCCGCATCTTCGGCAATGCCAGCTATACCCAGTCGCTCGATCACTATTCAGAGCCGAGCGTCGCCTTCCAAGGCGGTTTCAAAGTCGCATTCTGACAATCTTTAAGTGTCGCTCAGAAGAGCGGCACTTATCCCCCTTAGGCACCTGTGAGACAAGTGCACCCGCCTCCGACGATCCCGTGTAAACGTCAGCGACCGCCCCAGTTCAAAGTTGTAGATATGTCGGTACTCGCGGGACATCTCCAATAAGCTGACATTTGTTGAGCTAAGGAGGTATTCCTGAACCAGGAACAACGTGAGATTGCGCGCAAGCTTCGTGTTCTGAGGCACGCAGAAGATACGGGTCAGGTCGCCAAGACCTGTCGATACTTCGGCGTCAGCCGCAGCAGTTTCTACCGGTGGCGTGTTGCCTATCTGAAGCTCGGTGAGGCCGGTCTGGTGAACCGGCCGCCAATCCCAAATTTGCATGCTAATCGCATACCAATCGAGATCGAGGAGAAAGTTCTCCACCTTCGCAGCAAGTATCACCTCGGCCCAATGCGGATCGTCTGGTATATGGCCCGATACCATGGGATTAAAATCTCAGACGCCACGGTCTCGCGGATGCTTAAACGCAATGGCGTCAATCGGCTGCCGCGCGGTACCCGTCTGCGCAAGGTGCACACCAAGCGATACAACAAGCCGGTTCCCGGCCACCATATTCAGATGGACGTCAAGTTCCTGACATTTAAGGGGGAACGAGGCGAGAAGGTTCGGCGCTATCAGTTCACTGCCATCGATGATGCGACCCGGGTGCGAGCGCTCAAAATCTACCAGAAGCACACCCAGGCAAGCGCGATCGATTTTGTTGACCACATCATCAATACTTTCCCGTTTCGAATTCGCGAGATCCGAACCGACAATGGCCATGAGTTCCAGGCCAAGTTCCATTGGCATGTCGAAGACCAAGGCATCCGCCATGCCTATATCAAGCGCAGTACGCCGCAATTGAACGGCAAGGTCGAACGATCGCACCGGTCAGATCAACAGGAGTTCTACCAGCTGCTCAGCTACAAGGGCGATGTTGATCTCGAGGCGAAACTGAACGAGTGGGAACGGTTCTATAACTTCGCCAGGCCGCACGGCGCGTTCAACGGAAAAACGCCTTACGAGGCCCTCCGAGAAAAGCTATAATCAGACCGAAAGATGTCCCGAAAGCACCTACAGCTTACACCTCCCATTCAGTGCTCACTGCATGTGTCTTGAAGCACCAGGATTATAAATCGACAAGATAGTACAGTTCAGCATCTGGTCGAATGTGTCGAGGCAATTGCATTGGAGGACCAGGACAGCTAGATGTGCGAGTAGCGGCTCTGTTGCACCCGAATAGAGTGCCAGCAACACGTGTAATTAGGGCTACCAAAATGTACAACCGACGCAAGGCGACAGGTTCCAGGGAACAATACCCCGCGCGCGACCTTTCCTACGTCGTTACCCAAGGCGGGCGGCTGCGCAGCAACCGATATCTGCATGAGCTTCGAGAGTTCCTCTGGCCTACAACTCTAGCAATCATCCTTCTTGCCGTATGCTATATTATTGTAATTACGCGCTCTGGTCGCAGCGACTGGAACAATATCCTTATCGCTGCCGGAGGTATTGCTGCCGTTCCTGTTGCATCTGCGGCCATTTTGGCGGGCCTGCGCCGCCACAAGTCGGCCATCGTCACGTCCAGCATCTTGACGATCGGTCTCTTTAGCGTTGCGGTCAGTCTTCTCTCGGGCATGCGAATTTCGATGAGTTATCAGGGGCTGGCAGCTTGCCTTCCTGCTATGCTGCTGGTGATGGCCTATGCCAACATTCGGTTTCAACGCACACTCCGCACACAAGTCGCTCTGGCGAACTTCGCGGGCGCGGGCGAGGTGTCCAATGAATTGGGTGGGGTGCCCATTGTACATGAAGTTTTGGACGACCTACCTGACATTGAAGTTTTGCTAATCGACCCACGAGAACACCATAGCGAACTCTGGTCGAATCTTTTGGCGACGGCCTATCTGCGCGGCATCGAAATAATGCCTTGGACGACCTACCGAGAAATTTTGCGTGGGCGGCTCGATGTAGGCACCTTCGAGATTTCTCATCTAGCCTATACCTCCGACCAGCTGTTTTACACACGCTGCAAGCGCTACTTGGACATTATAGCGGTTCTGTTATCCTTGCCTGTCACCGTACCAGTCGCCGCGCTCACTGCGCTCTATATTGGCTTTCGAGATGGCTTCCCTGTGATTTTTGTGCAGCTTCGGCGCGGCTATGGGGGCCGCCGTTTCCGCATGTACAAATTTCGGACAATGTACAAGGGCAGTGAAGGCGGCTCAACAAGTCACAACGACAATCGCGTAATCGCGGGCTGTCACCTCATCCGCAAGCTTCGCTTCGACGAACTCCCCCAACTCTTCAACATTCTGCAGGGTGACATGAGTCTCATTGGCCCGCGTCCAGTTGCCGAATATGTTGCGCGTAGTATCTCGACGGTAGAGCCCAAATATCAGCTTCGTTCTCTGGTCCTGCCCGGCATTACCGGCTGGGCACAAGTTCGTTCAGGCTACGCTGCCACTACCGAGGAGGAGATCGAAAAGCTTTCCTACGACCTCTATTATATCAAACATTTATCGCTCGACCTCGACCTGTTAATTCTCTTCAAAACCATTCGCACGGTAGTGTTAGGCATCGGCGCGCGCTGAATAATAATCATGAGAAAAAGAGCTACGTCGACGACCTATAGCAGGCGCGCGCCAGTTCTATTGCGACATTAGACGAGGGTTGAGCAACAGGTTGCCACTCCCGAACATAGCCATCGAGGGTTGATAGCCTAGTCAGGAGCGCCGCCTCATCGTACTGAAATCCTTCCATTCGGCAATGGCACTGTGGGGAGCGTCGAGCCCTATCAGGAGGTTACCATCTGCGCCAATAGCTCAGGCGACACCAAAATTAACCCCAAAGATATCTACAGAATTGGAGGATGCTCACAATATTGTTGTCCGCAGCGGCCTCGATGGCCTAGCTCTAAAATGATTATATGCAGCCCCAAGCATGGCGCTAAGCCAATACCAGGCCGCCCTGAGGACCGGGATATCTTCTTGATCACGGTATATTCGCCAAACTGAAATGGCAGCACTCTTTTTAGCAGAAGAACGTGAGGTACCGACGATCCGATAGAAACCCAACACCTCGTTCAATCGACGAGCCTTAACGTCATTTCCCTTTAAAAGACGAGACCAGGCTTGAAAATCCTCCGCCAAATTTGCTGTGTCCTCCGGAAATGATGGGTCGGCGCATTTTGTCCGGTCGATCACTACACTCAAGCAACCAACGCCTCTGCGCTTGTGCAACGTCACCCAGTCTAACCTATTTGGCCCCTTGACCGACCGACCAATGCGCGTTCCATCCTCTGATAGGTGAACATAGTCGTGATAGCTGAAGCCCACGCACTCCTGCTGCATGAACTTCAACTGTCGCTCAAGTTTTTCTGGCACCCAACGATCATCTGCATCGAGAAAAGCAACGAAGCGAGTATTTGCGGCGGCAAGTCCCACGTTTCTCGCCCTTGATGGACCACTATTGCATGACAAACGGATCAATTTGACACGAGGATCGACCGCAGACGCAGCCTCCACCTTTCCCACTCCATCGTCAGTAGAACCATCATCAACAACGATGTGCTGCCATCTAAGAAGTGTTTGAGCACGCATGGTATCCAATAGACCATCAACCCATCGAGATGAGTTATATAGCGGAGTGATGACAGAAACTATTGGAGCATCGTTCATCTGTGCCTTGCCCTGATGGCACGTCGCACCACCTTAGGAATAAATAACTTCACAAAAGCGGACCCGGCAAACTTAATCGCCTCTTGAGTACAATCGTTTCTCAGCAGACTGATAAAAATTTCTCTATCACGCAGGTAGCGCTTGTTAGAGGACACTCCATCCATCACGAATTCAACCGAACCTCTAAGGTTGCTCGGAAGCTCCGTCAAACCACGGGGGAATTCTCTAATAATCAAGTCAAAATCTGCTGAAATCAAATAATTAGTATCGTATGCCTGATGGGATTGCGGAAAGATTATACCTTGGTGGCAATACCCATATCCATACACACCAATGGCCGCCATCCATGTTGCTCCATGCTGTTCGTCAACGAAACGGACAGGCAACAAACATGGCTCCACCATCTCCTCGTAGGGATTCCCATGCACCGTGTCACCGGAGTTCAAGTAGTGCACGAGGTCGCCTGAAGCCCTACTTCTACCCTTATTCATGGCGTCGTAAATGCCGTTATCACTTTCGCTGATCAGAATTAGGTTCAAAACATTCCCGAATGATCGAGCGATATCATCACTTTGATCTCCGGGATTTCCATTCACAACTACAACTTCAGAAGGATGGCTTGGTAGCGAAGAAATAGATCGAAGCGTCCTACAGAGACCGTCATAATCCTTGTACGTCACCGTAACTACTGATGTACTTTTCATCGTCCGCTTTGATAATGTAATTTCTGGCAAAACCCCACACCGATTACGCAGTCTAGAGCAATTGCATCGGCTCGATTTTACCCTTCTCTTGGCTCGTTCACAAGTGGAGTGGGTTCCAGATGCCGAATCGAGTTTCAAAAAGAATAGCCCTTTATGTGCGGACGTTTTCCCTAGTGAAGTACAACATGAGCCATATATGGCACAGGTAGCCTATACAATAATTTTATAACGTGCGGCGTGGCAGTGAGTAGGTCTAAGTCATACGGTTTCGCCCCAGGAGGGACGCCCCGCCGGCCGACTGCCCGCCCCGCACCAGCTAAACACCCTTAGTTTGCTTCGTTTAAGTCGCTTATTTACGGCAGCCACATGGGCAAATTCGACCGAACACGCACCAATCCAGCAAAAGGGCGAAATGTTCGCCGTCCTAGCCCAGACAACCAAGGGAGAGCGAACCTCCAACCTTACAACGTCCGCGACGAGCAAGGGCGCCTATTAGCCGCTTAGGCAAGCAGATCACGTGTGCGATCATAAGGGGCCACCCTCGCTATCGGCACCCTAGCGCCATAAATTACATCTCATAGTCAATCGCGCTTACTGAGCTGCTGCCGGTTCGGTGGACACACGGTTAGGCTAACTTAGCTTTTTCTTCGTAGTCTACGGGGCTCAGATAACCCAGTGTAGAGTGCCGGCGCCTCGGGTTATAGAAGCGCTCGATATAGTCGAAGACATCGGCCTTGACATCGTCCC
>NZ_JAEMNZ010000023.1:0-8812 GCF_016461625.1 Devosia sp. MC532
GTGGTTCTTGCGAGGAGCCCAAGACCCGATCCCATCCCGAACTCGACCGTCAAATTCCTCCGCGCCAATGGTACTAAGTCTCAAGACTTGGGAGAGTAGGTCACTGCAAGGTCTGCCAAAAACATAATCTCTCTACGATCATCAAAACCAAATACAAAAAGCCCCGCTCACCAGCGGGGCTTTTTGCGTTTGTGACGTCGTCATCTGTACTGGTGGAATATCTCCCGAGAAGCTGGCGGAAGGCCCCCTCACCCGGCCCAAGTGGGCCGACCTCCCCCCGGAGGGGCGAGGTAAGAAGAGCTTCTTCCGGTTAAACACTCCCCAAACCCTCAATCCCTCGCCGCAAGGGGAGGGAGGCAGAACCCTGCTTGTTGGGGGAGATATGCTTTTCCAACCGTAGACGTGAGAGAGGTACTCTCAAACAGCGGGTTTTGGTTCTATCATGGAACCTCGATAGAGGGGTATGCAGCGTTCCCTGTTGCTTCCCTTGGAGGTTTTTGCCCGACCGACGCTCATAGCTGACGAGGGAGGTGTCGCCAAACTGGACCAAGTGACACCGCATTACATGGCTGATGTCGTTGGGCTGGACACAGTTGGGTCCGAGTTCCCACTGCAGTAGGCAGAGGCTGGGTGAATAAAAAAGAGGCCCTGTAGGGCCTCCTTGATAACAAACATTAATGTCAACTAATCGCGGACGATGTAGGGCTTTTGGTCTCGCATAAAACGCGCGAGCGCTTCTAAATCCGCATCGCCGCCCGGGGGCAACACGACGCGGATATTGACGTACAGGTCACCATCGCCGTAGAGCCCCTTGCCTTTGAGGCGGAGCGCTTTAGACGTGTCCACGCCGGGCGGGAGGTTGAGCTCGACCGAGCCCGTTAGAGTTGGGACGCGAACCTTGGCCCCGAGCACGGCTTCGTAGAGCGTTACCGGGATGTCGGTCCGAATATCGGTTCCGTCCTTACGGAAGGTTTTGGATTTGGCGAATTTCACCGTGACGAGCGCGTCTCCGGGTTGGCCGTAGACGTCGGTTGTGCCCTGACCCTTGAGTCGAATCTGCTGGCCCTCTTCGACCTTCTCGGGAAGTTTTACATTCAGCACTTTGCCAGAGGGCATGCGAACTGGAATAGACGCTGCGTTGTGTGCGTCTTCCAAAGTCACGGCTGCAGTGATGACCAGATCTTCGCTCTTCCCGCGTGTGCCTGCACCAGCGCCGGCACTGCCGCCGGCAAATGGGTCCCATTGGGCGCCACCAGCGCCGGCACCACGGGCACCAGAACCCGGAGTGCCGCCGCGCGGCTGGCCACCAAAGCCGCTCATGAATTCTTTGAGAATGTCTTCGGCAGAAAAACCGCCACCCGCGTTGCTAGGCGCACCAGTGCGTCTACCCCCAAATCCACCGAATTTTGGATTGCCGTCAGCGTCGATTTCACCACGATCGAATTGACCGCGTTTCTCGGGATTGTTCAGTAGATCGTAGGCGCCAGTTGCCTCAGCAAACTTGGCATGAGCGGACGGGTCATCGGGGTTTTGGTCCGGATGATATTGTTTGGCCAGCTTGCGATAGGCAGACTTAATGTCTTTGTCGCTTGCGGACCGCGACACGCCGAGTACGGTGTATGGATCGCGCATTTAGGTCCAATCTTTAGAGTTCAGGCGTTGCTCCGCCTCTATTTCAAGTCCTATATGGCGACGCCCTACGGCCTTGTCCAGTTGGGCTGTGCGACTGAATGCAGGAAATCTCACTATGGCCCAACCTCTCACAGATCGCCTCTTCGACGACCAGGACCAATCCGAGCTCAATCCGTTCGCCATTTTTGAAGAATGGTTCGCTATGGCGCAAGTTTCCGAGCCCAACGAGGCGCACGCAATGGCGGTCGCGAGTGTTGATGCTGATGGTTTGCCTGACGTACGTATGGTCCTGATGAACCAGAGGGATGCACGAGGCTTTTGCTTCTTCACCAATTTTGAAAGTGCCAAGGGGCAACAATTGGTGGCGCAGCCGAGCGCGGCGTTTCTTTTCCATTGGAAAAGCCTGCGTCGCCAAGTTCGGTTGCGGGGGCAGATCGAGATTGTTTCGGCCGAGGAAGCTGACGCTTATTTTGCCTCTCGCGCTAAGGGGAGCCGCATTGCATCAGCGACTTCCAAACAATCTCGACCCCTAGTTAGTCGCGCGCAGATGATGGATGAGGTTGAGCAGCTGACGGCTATGATTGGAGACGGTGAGATGGCGCGGCCTGCCCATTGGTCGGGTTTCCGTCTTGTGCCGACCCAAATAGAGTTTTGGAAGGACGGTGAGTTCCGCTTGCACGATCGCGTCCGCTTCACCCGCCGTACGGCCAACAGCGATTGGTCGCGCACGCGGCTCTATCCTTAAGGTAACGGGCGGAGAGTTGAACTTCTGACAAGCTCTTGCCACTAATCTTGAGGTCTAATCTGGGGATGCCGATCTGTTGCGCATATTGATCAGAAGCTCGAAGACCGCCATTTGGGCCCGCCGTTTAGGTAGCCTAGCGGTGCCATTGGTGGTGCTGGGTGTTGTATTGCATCGTCTCGGCTTGATCTCCAGCAATGTGTTCCAAATTGCGGCCTTGGTTGCCGGTCTGGTCGCGGCCCTTGCAGTGCTCTTGGCTGGGGTTGCGCTGCTACGTCTGTGGTTCACCGGCGACCATGGGTGGCGCAATTGTTTCTGGGCGTTGTTTTGGGGGCTCTTATGTCTGGTGCCATTTGCTTGGCATGCACAATTGGCGTGGCGCTATCCGCATGTGACGGATGTGGCGACGGCTTCGACAGGTTTGCTTCCACTGACATTCGAGCCTGATACGGCAATGATGCCGAATGCACGCATGCTGTCTCGTGAAGATCATTTGCGCAGCTTCCCAAGTGCGCTTACGCGTGCCTATCCGATCGCGCCTGAGGAACTCCACGCCCTTGTGTTGCGCCTCATCGCACAACAACGTTGGGACGTGCGCTTCGATCAGGTGCCGTCGGAATTCTCGGGCCGGATCAACGCTCGTGTGACAACACTAATCGGCTGGCGCGAAGAAGTTGTTTTTGGAATTTCAACCACGCCGACGGGTTCGAAAATTGACATGCGGTCAGCTTCGATCGGGGCGGCGCATGATTTCGGTTCAAACGGCAACCGGATCATGAGTTTTCTGAGTTCCCTCGATAACGAGGTCACGGCTTTTATTCGGGATAATCCTAGCCTCAATCAACCTGATGCTGCTGATGAGGCAGAAAGCCCACAGGTGGAAATGGGCGGCGCTTAATAGGTCCGCCCATTTCTCAAATGCTAGTGGGTGAGGACGCGGCGTACCGCGTCGTCCCACCCGGCGATTTTGGCTAGGCGCTCCTTAGGGTCCATGTCCGGTTCAAAGCGTTGATCCCGCTCCCAAGCGGCTGCAAACTCTTGCATGCCCGGCCAAACACCAGCCTTCATGCCCGCCAACCATGCCGCGCCGAGCGCAGTGGTTTCGAGAATGGTAGGGCGATCAACGGGCGCGTCAAGCAAATTGGCCAAGCTCTGCATGGTCCAATCCGAGGCGACCATGCCGCCGTCGACGCGCAATACAGTGTCTGTGCCTTGCCCTTTCCAATCTTTCTTCATGGCTTCGATGAGATCGACGGTTTGGTAGCAAACGGCTTCGAGCGCGGCCTTGGCAATTTCGGCTGGGCCGGTATTGCGGGTCAGGCCGAAGATTGCGCCCCGCGCATCGGCATCCCACCACGGCGCGCCGAGGCCGACAAAGGCCGGCACCATATACACATTTTGGGTCGGGTCAGCGGTGCGGGCGAGGGGGCCGGTATCTTTGGCTTCTTTGACGAGTTTTAGACCGTCTCTAATCCATTGCACTGCGGCGCCCGCAATAAAGATCGAGCCTTCAAGCGCATAGGCGGTTTTGCCATTGAGACGATAGGCAATAGTGGTGAGAAGGCGGTTTTCCGAGCGCACCATGTCGGCGCCGGTGTTGAGCACGGCGAAGCAGCCGGTGCCATAAGTCGACTTCACCATGCCTGGCTCAAAGCAGGCCTGACCAATGGTGGCGGCATGCTGATCTCCCGCAACGCCCAGAATTGGGATTTCTGCTCCGAACAGACTTTTCTCAGTAACACCGAAATCGTCAGCGCAATCCTTTACGTCAGGTAGAATGGCCATGGGAACGTCGAGGATCTCGCAGAGTTCTTTGTCCCATTGGTTCTTGGCGATGTCGAACATTAAGGTGCGCGAGGCATTGGTGGCATCTGTCGCGTGCATCTTGCCGCCGGTAAGGCGCCAGATGAGGAAACTGTCAATCGTGCCGAAGGCCAATTCGCCCTTATTGGCACGCTCGCGAGCAGTGCTCACTTTGTCGAGCAGCCACTTCACCTTGGTGCCCGAGAAGTAGGGATCGAGCAAAAGGCCAGTGCGCTTGGCAAAGAGCTCTTCGTGGCCATTGGCCTTAAGCTCGGCGCATGCACGAGCGGTGCGGCGATCCTGCCAGACGATGGCGTTGTAGATAGGCTCGCCGGTTTCACGGTCCCAAATCACCACTGTTTCGCGCTGATTGGTGATGCCGATGGCGGCGATGTCGCTGGCCTCAAGCTTGGCCTCTTTGAGGGCCTTATTCACGGTAGACTGAACCGTCGACCAGATCTCTTCTGGATCATGTTCGACCCAGCCATCCTCTGGGAAGATCTGCTTGAATTCAATCTGCCCGACACCGACAATTTGGCGGTTGCCGTCAAAGACAATGGCGCGGCTCGATGTGGTGCCCTGATCGATGGCCAACACAAACTTTTTCATATTTGTTTCCTCCCCTGCGTGCCCTTGCGGTCCGTGCCTGCCCTATGACGTGCTTGTCGCCAGATACGCCTCGAGCTGCGCCACATCTTCGGCGCTGGTGCGGAGCCCTTGTTTGGTTCGACGCCATAGCACGTCTTGTGCGGTTCGAGCCCATTCTTGTGTAACCAGATAATCGACCTCGCGACTGTATAGGTCGGAGCCGAAGGAGCGACCGAGATCGGCAATAGTTTGGGCCGTGCCCAGAATAACCCGCGCCCTGGTGCCATAGAGGCGCATGAGCCGACGCAGAAGAGATGGGGGCAGGGCAGAATAATCTTTTGCCAAGCGACGAACTTCAGCGTCAAAACTTTTCACGCCAAAATCTCCACCGGGCAAAGTGCTAGTCTTTGTCCAGGCCGCGCCCCTCTGTCCTAAGATGGCTTCAATTTTCTCCAGTGCCGCTTCGGCGAGACGGCGCGAGGTCGTCAGTTTGCCACCGAAAATGTTGAGTACGGCACCCGTGCTCGAATCGCCTTCGAGCTTGAGAACGTAATCGCGCGTGGCTTCCTGCGCCGCGGACGCGCCGTCATCATAAAGTGGACGCACGCCGGAATAGGTCCAGACGATGTCGTCACGGGTGATCGTGTCCGCAAAATACTCATTGGCAGCGGCGAGAAGATAAGAGGTCTCTTCCTCGCTGATTTTCACGTTGCGCGGATCATCATGATAATCGCGATCAGTGGTGCCGATGAGGGTGAAATCGTCCTCGTAGGGAATAGCGAAGAAAATGCGGCCATCGCCGTTTTGGAAGAAATAGCACCGGTCGTGCTCGTAGAGTTTCTTCACCACGATGTGGCTGCCCTGAACGAGACGAACATTGTGTTTGCCGTTCTTGCCCATCACCCCGTTGATGACCTCGTCGACCCATGGGCCAGCAGCATTGATCAGCATTTTAGCGCGAACGCGAGTTTTGCCTGCTTCGCCATCGAGCTCGATGGTCCAAGCTCCCTCTTCGCGACGTGCGGCAGTGACTTTGGTGCGGACAAGAATTTCGGCGCCTTTATCGGCGGCGTCACGGGCATTGAGCACCACAAAGCGGGCGTCATTGACCCAGCAATCAGAATATTCAAAACCCAGCTTATGGCCGGGCTTGAGGGGCTTTCCGGCTTCATCCTTGGTCAGGTCAAGGGTTTTGGTTGGCGGCAGGAGTTTGCGACCACCCATATAATCATACATGGCCAGACCGGTGCGCAGCACAACCGCCGGGCGCATGCCTTTTTGGTGTGGCAGCACAAAGCGCAGCGGCCAGATGATATGCGGGGCTGTGGCCCAGAGCACTTCGCGCTCGGCCAACGCTTCGTGGACGAGGCGGAACTCGTAGTGCTCGAGATAGCGCAGGCCACCGTGAATGAGCTTGGTCGCCGCCGAGCTGGTTCCAGAGGCGAGGTCATTCATCTCCGCTAAACCAACGGTAAAACCACGTCCGACAGCATCACGCGCAATGCTTACGCCATTGATGCCGCCGCCAATCACGAAAATATCCAGCATGATATCCTGCCGTTTCAAGAGATGTTTCGTTTGTATGTTTTATTGGTTCGTTTGTGAAGGCTTTGTGTTTCGCTTTGGTGGTGCGACAAACATGCATTGACCCCTGCCGTTGGCAGGGTTAGGGCATGGATTAATCCCTTCTCGGGCCCGGACATCTGGCCATGCTCTCGATTCTAGCCGTCAATGTGCCGATCTTCGCGCTTATCGCCTTGGGCTATAGCGCGGTGCGGTATCGATTGTTCCCAGCTGATGGCGTGAAAGCGCTGATTGCTTTCGTGAACAATTTCGCGACGCCGTGTTTGCTGTTCCACTCAATCCTAACCAGCGATTTCAGTTCAGCCTTTACTCTTGGCATTATCGGGCCGTTTTATCTCGGCGCGTGGATCTGCTTCGGTATTGGTATTGTGTTGGGCCGGGGCTGGTTAAAGCTACCGCGAGGCGAAAGCGTCGCCTTTGGCTTTTCGTCCATGTTCACCAATACGGTGCTGGTTGGCCTGCCGATCATGTCGCGCGCTTATGGTGATGCGGCACTGCCGGTGACGCTGTCGATCATCGGCGTGCACGCCGCGATCCTGCTCACCACAGGCATGGTCACTATGGAGCTGATGCGCCGGGACGGTAAATCTCTGGCCGCAACGCTGACCGTTGCCGTTCGACGTGTGGCGACCAATCCGTTGATCTGGGGCATTGCCGCGGGCATGATTGCCTCGACCATCAATCTCCAATTGATCGAACCGGCGGAAGCCTTTCTGACCATGATGAGTCAGGCCGTGGTGCCTGTGGCCTTATTCGGCATCGGCGGGGCTCTCAATGAATTTAAACTGTCGGAGAACTGGCGGCCGGCCTTCGTGGCCTCGCTGATGAAACTCATCCTGCACCCGGCCATTGCCTATGTGCTGATGATTTGGGTGCTGCATATTCCGATGGAGATCGCCCGCTATGGAATTTTGCTCGCCGCCATGCCGGCTGGCGTCAACATCTATGTCTTCGCCACTTATTATGATCGCGGCGTGTCGGTAGCAGCGAATACGATACTGATTGCCACCATATTGTCCGCGGTTACCATTTCAGTCTGGCTCTACATATTGGGAATGTAGAGCCAAGTCGCTTATTCCGAGGAGGGAAGAATGGCCATAGAAATCCTGCAGACCGGCCCGTTGTTAGCCAGCTGTGAAAAAGCCCTCGCGGAGAAATATATCGTCCACAAGCTGCATGAGCAGGCCGATAGGAACGCTTGGCTCAAGGCCAATGGCGCGCGCATACGCGCCCATGCCGGTTCGGGCGTTCAGGCAAAGCTCATGAACGCGCTACCTAATCTCGAAATCATCTCAAGCTTTGGCGTTGGCTACGATAATATCGACACTGCTACGGCTAAGGCGAAGAACATTCGCGTCACCAATACGCCCGATGTTCTCAACGATGCCGTGGCCGAGCTGACGGTCGGGCTCATGATTTCTTTGGCGCGCCGTATCCCGCAGGGTGACCAGTTCGTGCGCAATGGCCATTGGCTCAACGGGGGCATGGGGCTCTTCTCAGAGCTCACTGGCAAAACCGTCGGCATTTTGGGCCTGGGTCGTATCGGCAAGGAAATCGCCAGCCGTCTGCAAGCGATGAAGATGCGTGTCGTCTATTACGGACGCTCCAAGCAGGACAATGTCCCATACACGTTTTACGACAAGCTCGGAGACATGGCGCGCGACAGCGATTGGCTCGTGGTGATCGCTCCGGGCGGCAAATCCACAGAAGGCATTGTCTCGCGAGCCGTACTCGAAGCGCTTGGACCGCAAGGCTATGTCGTTAATGTGGCGCGCGGGACGCTCGTCGATGAACCCGCACTCGTCGAACTGTTGACGAACAAGAAACTCGGCGGCGCTGCCTTGGACGTCTTTGTTGATGAGCCAGAAGTCCCCGAAGCGCTCTATGCCTTGGATAATGTCGTCCTCTCCCCGCATCAGGGCAGTGCGACCCACCAGACCCGCGACGCAATGGGGGCGCTCTTAGTCGCCAATCTCGACCGTCATTTTGCGGGTGAACCCCTGATCAGCCCGGTGGTGTGACAGTTCACGAGGGAAAAGGCGGGCGTTTTCGAGAGGCACTCGACTCGCAAAACGCCTACGATTCCGCTCTAAACCCAAAATGAACTGACATTTCAGTGTCTTGAGCGTGCTGTTGCCAAAAATCTTCCCCCAGGTGGATAACTCGGGACAGCGTTGCAAACGCTACTGACTCAGTCGGCTTTTTCACAAAGCGACGTAGGCCAAAAAGCTGAATCATATCGATTTTTGTCGAGGGCTCTGGACAGCAAACAGGGCTGCCCCTATAACCCGGTCATCGCTGCAGAGCACAGCGCCTACCGGCACTGAGCGACGCGGCAAACGAATGAAATCAAATGTAAATTTGAAATTGGTTTAGTGGATTTCGAAAGATTTCGGAATTCACGAAAATGGGTGTTGACGAAGCAAAAGCTTCTGACTAAAACCCACGAACGCTAACGACGCC
>NZ_JAEMNZ010000024.1:0-5835 GCF_016461625.1 Devosia sp. MC532
CATCGTCCCTGGTGCGATAGACCTTACGAGCGGTGCGTTCGGTCTTGAGCGATGAGAAGAAGCTCTCCATCGCCGCGTTGTCCCAGACATTGCCAGACCGGCTCATCGAGCAGGTGATGCCGTGATCAGCCATCAGCCGCTGGAACTGCTCGGATGTGTATTGGCTGCCCTGGTCGGAGTGGTGCAGCAAGCTGTCGGGCTTGCCGCGACGCCAGATGGCCATGATCAGCGCATCGGTGACCAGTTGAGCGGCCATCGACGAACTCATTGACCAACCCACCACCCGCCGTGAGTAGAGGTCGACCACGGCTGCCACATAGAGCCAACCCTGAGCCGTCCAGATGTAGGTGAAGTCGGCGATCCACTTCTGGTTCGGTGCCGAGGCGACGAACGCCCGATCCAGGATGTTGGGCGAGACCGCATTGCGCTGACCGGCATCCTTGGGCAGGCCACGACGGCGAGGACGAGCCCGCAGACCTTCTTTGCGCATCAGCCGCTCGATGCGATGCAGACCCGCATCGAGACCTTCGGCCAGCACATCGTGCCAGACCCTGCGAGCGCCATAGGTGCGATCGCTGCCGGCAAAGCTGGAACGGATCCCGGCGACGAGCACCTCATCATACTGAGATCTACTACTCGGCGAACGGTTGAGCCAGGCATGGAAGCCCGAGCGAGACACACCGAGCGCCTCACAGATCCAGGAGACCGGCCAGATCCCTCGGTGCTTCGCCACGAAAGAGAACCTCATATCGAGTCCCTGGCGAAGTAGGCCACGGCTTTTTTTAGGATGTCGCGCTCCGCCTTGAGCTTGGCGACCTCACGGCGCAGCTTCTCGATCTCGAGCTGCTCGGGCTTCATCTGCCCATGGCCGAGGAACGCCTGCTGCGGATCGGCAGACTGCTCGCGCACCCATCTGCGCAACACGTTCACATGCAGGTCTAGATCACGGGCAGCCTGTGCAACTGCAACACCCCGATCCCTGACCAGCCTGACAGCCTCGAGCTTGAACTCCCGGCTGAACTTGCGTCTCTCCATAAAAACTCTCCAGTTCCAAAAACACCTTAACTCGGTGTCCTCAAAACCGGCAGCAGCTCAAATCGAACTTACGGAACATCGGCTCGTTAAAATCAAAGATCGGCGCCAAATCGCAACGCGCCACTACCTGTGTGCCCCGGCCTCCTGAAACCAAACATCCTAACCCGAAGGCCGTCAAATTTTTGGCAGCATCGTCTGAATGCGGCGAGGTCTCCCTGCTGTCCGACGATCGAGGGATGAACGTCGACTCGCAACCGCCTGCGCGTCTGCGCTGTGAACTGCCCCGTGACTGCTCCAACCAAGAGAATGGAGGGGAGTCGAGATGCCCTAGAACAAATGCTTTATATGACTGCGGCGCACCGGCCAAGCCTTGGTCGTTGGCGTCATGGAGGATGGCGTTGTCACCCATGACCAAATCGAGTTCTCGCCTTGCGGCAAAACCGCATCAAGTTACGCCAAAGGCGCGCTCCTGATGCCGAGCAGGTCTTCGCCCGCAACCCGGCGCTCCACTAAAATCACACCCAAATAATCAATCAGAACAATTCTTCAAAATTTCAAGTTTACCAGCATAATTCCTCAACGCCGAGGCCGGATCACAACACCGTTGATTGATATTGACGGCTGTTGTACGGAAGCCCACTCGCGAGCAGGTGGCCATTTCGCCTTAGAGCGGGAGAATCTCTGAGACTACAAGCTGTTCGGCCAAGGCGACTGGAGACGATCGCTCATGACCGATACATCGCGATTCTAGCTGACGACAATACGTAACCCCTCTTTATTGTGGACAGCTAAGAGAGTTAGACACATAAGTGAATTCGGGAGGAGCGGTGAATAGAGATAATGGGGCGAGCAACATCCCCCGATTACGAAACTAACCAGGTCTGGAGCGTCTGCGTGAAATTTCGGCCCAAGGAAAAAGCTTACACCGTCGCGCAATTCCCCGATGGCACCCCACACTTGCGGGTGACCAAGTCAATGCAGGAATGTCGCACATGACTGCTGCGCAGAAAATTCGCACAGGTGTCATCGGAAGGGGCTGGGGGAGGACCAGCAGCAATCCGACGGCCACAACATTGCCAACCTCTAAGACGTCTACAACATTGAGCCTAAACCGTTGCAGACAAGAAAAGCATCCGTCGATCGTGTTTTCGGGGCAACCGACAGCGATCATCCGGGAGCTGTGGCATCTGCCACCTGAATCAAACACCTAAATGGGAGCCACCAGTTTGCACAGAATTACCACTGCTCTCGGAATGCTGGCAGCGCCAGCCGCATATGTTGCGGGGCGGATCACAGGGAACCAATCCCTTGCCATGCAGTCCGTCCATCTCGACGACAATTTTTTGCGCGGCTACCGCACTCGAATGCAGGCGACAGGCGTTCACTCGGAGATCTTTGACCGTTTTGTCCAAGCTGCGAAACTATGTGCCTCAACCAATGAGCCGATTGACGATGACATAGCCACACTATTTCCCGCGTCGCACGGACAGCTGCTTCAGGATGTGGTGTGTGCCCTGCTTCACAAAAATAAGCGGGGAGGCTATTTCGTCGAAATCGGTGTGGGAGACGGCACTACCTATTCTAACACCCGGTTGCTAGAAAAGGAACTGGGCTGGCACGGCATTCTGGCGGAACCAGCCTTGATGTTTCATGACAGCATCATCAAGGATCGCACTGCGATCCTTGATCGACGGGCTGTGAGCAGTGAAACAGGTACAATTCTAACATTCGAACAGGATGATGCCACCGGCGAATTATCCGGCATTGCTGGTCAACGAACACGCCGTGGAAAACAAATCGTATCCTCGTACCAAGTCGGTACAATTCGCCTTGACGACCTATTGGACGCATATGAAGCGCCTGATGAAATTGACTACATCTCGATAGACACGGAAGGCTCAGAACTTGCCGTTTTGAGCGGTTTAAACTTGATCAGAAGAAAGGTATCTTTCTTCACAATCGAGCACAATTACGACCGACACCGTATGAAAAAATACGACGAGTTGATGGGGAATGCCGGCTATCGAAAGATCGCTCCGCATCTATCTTCTTTCGACTACTGGTACGCCCACCCCGACTTAGGAACAACCTTGTTTTGACCCAACATTAAAAGGAAATCCGGCAGAATGAAGTCACTCGTGAATAGTTTAAGTTTAAAACAGAAAACTATACTTCGGGATTTCGCACGAAGGGCAGGCCTAGAAGTCAGCCCCAACACTCAGAACTTCCGCGACGATCTTCGCCTTGCCGGGCTCCTAAAACTTTTCGACATCAAGCTTGTTCTGGATGTGGGTGCAAATAGAGGACAATTCGCGCAGGAGTTATTCAAGGCAGGGTATGCTGGGAAGATAGTATCTTTTGAGGCACTGCCCGATGCACACGCGACGCTTCTCCGGTCAGCCTCAAAGAGTGGGCGGGATTGGGACATAGCGCCGCGTGTAGCATTGAGCGCACAAGCGGGCGTCGCACAGTTCCATGTCACCGCCACCGATACGGCCAGTTCATTGCGGGTGCCAGGCCAAGACATGGTTGCATCAACTCCCTCGACCCGTCTTGCGAGTACGATACAAGTGCAGACCGCCCGCCTGGATGACCTTCTGAAGGAAATGGGAATTGTTGTTGAGCAGTGTTTCATTAAGCTTGATGTTCAAGGGGCCGAAACGCTAGTTCTCGCAGGCGCGTCCAATGCGATTGCGTCGGCGTCCGGACTGATGACAGAATTGTCTCTGATCCCCCTTTATGAAGGCGAGCCTTCGGCGCAGGACGTGTTAGGGACCGTCTACGAGGCAGGGTTTGAAGTTTGGGATATATGGCAAGGATTTCGCAACCCGCAGACTTACAGACTCAATCAGATCGACATTGTGTGCTTCAAATCGACGTCGAACACCCACGCTTGATGAAGAGACGGGTATATATTTCTTCTGCCGTCGACGGGGCGTAGTGTTTATGATGACTGCAAAGTGGCGGAGCTTTTCGAGAAGGCTCTCAGCCGGTAGCTTATCACGCAACGGCTTGGCTGCGCTAGGACAAAGCGTAGTTGGCGTGGTCAGCATGTTTCTGGCTTATCGTCTCATAATTGCCCATGCTGGCCTAGAGCGCTTCGGCGTGTGGTCGCTACTTCTCGCCGGTACAGCCCTCGCACGCGTGGGCGATGTCAGCGGTGGTGGCGCGCTTGCCCGTTTCGTGGCTTCTGCCAAAAGTGAGACGGGACTTCAGAATTCGCGCGACGTCGTGCACACGGTGCTGTTATCCAGCCTGTTTCTGAATGCGATTGTCGGATTGGCGATATGGATCGGTGCCACCCCGCTATTGCCGATGTTTATTGAACCACAGTATCTCGCCGAGGCAAAGACTCTCATCCCATACGTGGCGATGAACATAGTTCTTGGTGCACTGTCAATCGCCGTGACATCTGGCATTGACGGCGCCCAGCGGGCTGACCAGCGGGCCATCGTCATATCCGTGGCTTCTCTGATTTTCTTGGGGGCATGTTGGTTTTTTGTGCCCAGATTAGGGGTCGTCGGCTTTGCGGTGGCCCAGCTTTTACAGCAGGCAGTGATGCTCGTGCTCGGATGGATCGTTCTCCGTCGATACATCCCACTTTTGGGTTGGTTCCCCTACCGCTGGCGTTTGGATGTTTTCGTCGAAACAACTGGCTATGCGATAAAACTCAACGCCATTGGACTAATCGGCCTGATGTTTGAACCGCTTGCAAAATTTGCCTTCAATCACGCAGGCGGTCCAGGCCTTGTGGCGTTATACGAACTATCCTCTAGACTCGTGCTTCAGGTACGTGGATTGATAATTGCCGCATTGACACCAATCGTGCCGGCTTTCGCTTCGTATAAAGGGCCGCAAGACCCGGCATTCCGTCAAGTGCTGGAAAAGGCGTCAACACTGGCTGTCATCGCTTCCATTGGAGCGACAATAGCCACACTTGTGGCCTTGCCAATAGTGAGCATCGTTATACTGGATCGCCTATCGACCGAGCTGATTACACTCACCGCAGCTCTGACACTTGGATGGTCGCTCAACATCTTCGTCATTCCGATCTATTTCGCGGCCCAAGCCATTGGAATTTTGCGTTGGAATTTTCTTAGCCACACCGTTATGGCGTTATCTGTGGTGATGGGCGTCACCCTCGTTGGCGACGTTGGCCCCTGGGGACTTGTCGCTGCTATTGTCATAGGCCTGACAACCAGTATGCTAGTTATTCTTTTCGGCAACGTCAGAGCCTTGGCCGTGGTAAGCACCTTTAAGAAACTACGTTTGTGGTGGTTGGCAGCAGCACTCGTGAATCTTCTGCTCTGCTTGGTCGCGGGACTCCCACTGGTACTCCTGCGATGATATTATACTTCACTTCGTTTTCAAAAGAGAGTCCGCGAGTTGGTCTAGCGTTCACCCGTGTCTAGATGAGGGAATTTCTCGACAGTAGCACTGCACCCAGATCAAGTGGTTCTGACAGGATACGTCCTCGCCGATGAAGTGTGGCCTGAGCACCAAGTCCCCTCCGGTTTTACGGCTAGTCCTTGAGTTATTGTGATGTGGGACCCGATTTTGGACCACCCGGCCGGGGATGTCCCGGGGTAGCTGACGTGCCCCCAGATCTTGGACCACCCGCCTGGGGCTTTTCCGGGGGCATGCGTTCAGGGATGGCCGGATGCCCCTGACACATTCATGAGCGATATCGGCGGTTTGTTGCCGATGGCGCTGTGTGGGCGGACCTCGTTGTAGTCCTTACGCCATTCCTCCATCTTTGCCCGTGCGTCGTCAAGGCTCAGGAACCAGTGCGCGTTCAGG
>NZ_JAEMNZ010000025.1:0-2965 GCF_016461625.1 Devosia sp. MC532
TTATGTTTTTGGCAGACCTTGCAGTGACCTACTCTCCCAAGTCTTGAGACTTAGTACCATTGGCGCGGAGGAATTTGACGGTCGAGTTCGGGATGGGATCGGGTCTTGGGCTCCTCGCAAGAACCACAAGGTCAGCGAAAAACATAAAACGTGAATTCTGGTTTTAATGAACTGAGTAAACTGATGTGTTTACGGACATAGATTAATGAGAACGATCAAGCCGATCGAGCTATTAGTAACAGTAAGCTTCAAGCATTGCTGCTCTTCCACACCTGTCCTATCAACGTGGTGGTCTTCCACGGCTCTGATAGGGAATACTTGTTTTGAGGGAGGCTTCCTGCTTAGATGCTTTCAGCAGTTATCCCGTCCGAACTTAGCTACCCTGCAATGCGGCTGGCGCCACAACAGGTCCACCAGAGGTTCGTCCATCCCGGTCCTCTCGTACTAGGGACAGCTCCTCTCAATATTCCAACACCCACGGCAGATAGGGACCGAACTGTCTCACGACGTTCTGAACCCAGCTCACGTACCACTTTAAATGGCGAACAGCCATACCCTTGGGACCTGCTCCAGCCCCAGGATGTGATGAGCCGACATCGAGGTGCCAAACAATGCCGTCGCTATGGACGCTTGGGCATTATCAGCCTGTTATCCCCAGAGTACCTTTTATTCGTTGAGCGATGGCCCTTCCACACGGGACCACCGGATCACTATGACCGACTTTCGTCTCTGCTCGACTTGTCAGTCTCGCAGTCAGGCAGGCTTATGCCATTGCACTCGACGACCGATTTCCGACCGGTCTGAGCCCACCATCGCGCGCCTCCGTTACTCTTTGGGAGGCGACCGCCCCAGTCAAACTACCCACCATGCGCTGTCCCGGACACTGTTATGCCGCGGTTAGACATCTATGACGATAAGGGTGGTATCTCATCTTGTGGCTCCACCAAGGCTGGCGCCCTGGCTTCAAAGCCTACCACCTATCCTGCACATGCCGACACAAATGCCAGCGCAAAGCTATAGTAAAGGTTCATGGGGTCTTTCCGTCTGACCGCAGGAACCCCGCATCTTCACGGGGAATTCAATTTCGCTGAGTCTATACTGGAGACAGTGGGGAAGTCGTTACGCCATTCGTGCAGGTCGGAACTTACCCGACAAGGAATTTCGCTACCTTAGGACCGTTATAGTTACGGCCGCCGTTTACCGGGGCTTCAATTCAAGGCGTTAACCTCTCCTTTTAACCTTCCGGCACCGGGCAGGCGTCAGACCCTATACGTCGTCTTGCGACTTCGCAGAGCCCTGTGTTTTTGATAAACAGTCGCCACCCCCTCTTTTGTGACACCTTGACACTGGTTGCCCAATGCAAGGTCACGCTTATCCCGAAGTTACGCGTGCAATTTGCCGAGTTCCTTCAGTATAGTTCTCTCAAGCGCCTTGGTATACTCTACCAGTCCACCTGTGTCGGTTTAGGGTACGGTCAATATTGGTGGAGCTATTTCCTGGAACCGGCTCACTGCACTCCCAATCCGATAAGGGAATACAGCTCTGCGCGATCCGTCACTACCACCTGGCCCACGAATATTAACGTGGTTCCCATCGTCTACGCATTTCTGCCTCGACTTAGGGGCCGGCTAACCCTGCGCTGATTAGCATTGCGCAGGAACCCTTGGACTTTCGGCGAAAGTGTCTCTCACACTTTTTGTCGCTACTCATGTCATCATTCGCACTTCCGATACCTCCACCACCCCTCACAGGTATGGCTTCACAGGCTTACGGAACGCTCCGCTACCGCTTGCAACAAGTTGCAAACCCTAAGCTTCGGTGCATAGTTTTAGACCCGGTACATCTTCGCCGCAGGATCGCTTGACCAGTGAGCTGTTACGCTATCTTTAAAGGATGGCTGCTTCTAAGCCAACCTCCTGGTTGTCTAAGCAATCCCACATGCTTTCCCACTTAACTATGACTTGGGGACCTTAGCTGTAGGTTAGGGTTGTTTCCCTTTTGACGATGGACGTTAGCACCCACCGTCTGTCTCCCAGATAGTACTCTCAGGTATTCGGAGTTTGGTTAGGTTTGGTAAGTCGGTGAGACCCCCTAGCCCATCCAGTGCTCTACCCCCTGAGGTATTCGTCTGAGGCGATACCTAAATATCTTTCGCGGAGAACCAGCTATTTCCGAGTTTGATTGGCCTTTCACCCCTAGGAACAAGTCATCCCCGTCTTTTTCAACAGACGTGGGTTCGGCCCTCCAGTACGTGTTACCGTACCTTCAGCCTGCTCATACCTAGATCACTCGGTTTCGGGTCTAATCCGTCTAACTTAACGCCCTATTCAGACTCGCTTTCGCTGCGCCTACACCTAACGGCTTAAGCTTGCTAGACAGACTAAGTCGATGACCCATTATACAAGAGGTACGCCGTCACTCTTTCGAGCTCCGACTGTTTGTATGCATCCAGTTTCAGGTACTATTTCACTCCCCTCGTCGGGGTGCTTTTCACCTTTCCCTCACGGTACTGGTTCACTATCGGTCGTGTGCGAGTACTTAGGCTTGGATAGTGGTCTACCCATGTTCAGACAGAATTTCACGTGTTCCGCCTTACTCGAGGACCTCGATGCTTTCTACCGGTACGGGGCTATCACCCACTATGGCCGAGTTTTCCAACTCGTTCCCGTTCTTACACCGAGGCCACTGGCCTGGTCCGCGTTCGCTCGCCACTACTAACGGAGTCTCGTTTGATGTCCTTTCCTCTGGGTACTTAGATGTTTCAGTTCCCCAGGTTAGCTCCCTTTCGGGTGACCTTACGGTCGGGTTTCCCCATTCGGAAATCCTCGGATCAAAGCTTATTCGCAGCTCCCCGAGGCTTATCGCAGCGTATTACGTCCTTCATCGCCTGCACACGCCAAGGCATCCACTGAATGCACTTAAGACGCTTGATCGTTCTCATTATCTATGCCCGCAACGTCAACAA
>NZ_JAEMNZ010000027.1:0-1521 GCF_016461625.1 Devosia sp. MC532
ACACCCCGATCCCTGACCAGCCTGACAGCCTCGAGCTTGAACTCCCGGCTGAACTTGCGTCTCTCCATAAAAACTCTCCAGTTCCAAAAACACCTTAACTCGGTGTCCTCAAAACCGGCAGCAGCTCGACAAAATAGGCAGCTGTCACCCTGAAGACGGAATACTTGGTTGCGTATCCATCGATTGCGGACTTGCGTTAACGTCCCCGGCTGCCCGCCTGGCAAAAATTCGCTTTGGCTCCGTTCTGCCAGTCCGTGCAGCGCCCGATCTGGAAGCTGTTCGATCACAGCGTCAAAGGTCTTGACAGGGATTGGTCGTACGATTTTTGCGTATCGATGAAAGGGTTGGCTCGGCGTGCCGGTGAGTGTATTCATCTGCACTAAGGTAATCGGGGATTTCAGCGTTTGGATGTAATTGAATAATACATCGACCAGATTGGGTTTTTCCGGCGAGGGGAGGACGTCCGCAATCTGGCACACGCCGAAGTAGTGCGCAGGCTGGGTGTCTCTCGGTTCATACAGAATCACTGTCCGCCCGATCACTGCTAAAAGGCGCACTTCGTGAAAGACGGGAATTTCAAGAACGCGCCGATCGTCGCGAAATTGATACTCTCGTGCATTCAACACAAAAGGCATGGCCAACCCTTACGCACATATCCGATAGGGAAGTCTACGCAGAGGCTGCGACAAAAAAGTAAATTTGCAGTCAGGCAATACCAATTTCGAAGTGTTGACGAGCCGATCCTGTGTGCAACGGCGACCACGTCGCTTTCAACCCAACCACCACTAAACTTTATTCCAACACACTTTCCTCGGGAAAGTCGTTTGGCACTAGGGGTTCATGACACTTGTTCACATTGGTGGCGTCTGTCAAAATTGAAATTACGACGATTTAGGCCCAAGGGGTTGCCAGCGGACCGGGTGCCGCCTATAACCCGGTCATCGCTGCAGAGCACAGCGCCTCCGGGCCCTGAACGAAGCAGCAAGCGACTGAAATCAAATGCAAATTTGAAATTGGTTTAGTGGGTTTCGAAAGATTTCGGAATTCACGAAAATGGGTGTTGACGAAGCAAATGCTTCTGACTAAAACCCACGAACGCTAACGACGCCGAGCACTTGTTGCTCCCACTGATTAGCGGTTCTTCGAAAGGGCAGACGATCTGCCGGGAAACCGGATAGAAACTCTTGTCTCTAAGAAATCCGGAAGCTTAGCTTCCACCATGACGTGTCCGGTTTGTAGCCGATGGGTCAGCTCTTTGACATTGTGAAGATTGAAGAAAGAGAAACGTGGACGGCGAGGTTCTTGCGAACTGAAGCTGGAGTTTACTCCGGTGGAAGTTATACAAGACTTCGATGGGTGCACGTTTCTAGAGGTACACTCTTTTAGCGCTTTAATAGCGCAATTTGATGTGTGTCCTCGTCAAAACGCAAACGTGCATCTAGCGACAATAGTCATGATTAAACTTGAGAGTTTGATCCTGGCTCAGAACGAACGCTGGCGGCAGGCTTAACACATGCAAGT
>NZ_JAEMNZ010000028.1:0-1097 GCF_016461625.1 Devosia sp. MC532
ATTCATGAGCGATATCGGCGGTTTGTTGCCGATGGCGCTGTGTGGGCGGACCTCGTTGTAGTCCTTACGCCATTCCTCCATCTTTGCCCGTGCGTCGTCAAGGCTCAGGAACCAGTGCGCGTTCAGGCATTCGGCCCTGAACTTGCCATTGAAGCTTTCAATGAAGGCATTATCCGTTGGCTTGCCGGGCCGACTGAAGTCAAGCACGACGCCCTTCTGATAGGCCCACAGGTCGAGGTCCTTGGACACAAACTCGGAGCCCTGATCGACCCGGATCGACTGCGGATAGCCAATCTGGGCACAGACCTTTTCCAGAGCCAAAACCACGTCCTCACCACGATAGCTGAACCGCGGATCCGTCGCTGGCGAGAAGCGAGACCATGTGTCCACGATGGTCAGAATACGCAACTTGCGGCCGGTCACCAGCTGGTCGTGAACAAAGTCCATGGCCCAGACTTGGTTGGTTGTGGTCGCCGGGGAGCGATCCGCGCGCAGCTTGGCTTTGACCCGGCGCTTGGGCACCTTGTTGCGCAGTTGAAGATTCATCTCTTTGTAAAGGCGATAGATTCTTTTGGCGTTCACGTCCCAACCCTCCCGCCGCAACAGAACATGCACACGGCGGTATCCGTACCGCACGCGCGCCTCGCAGATATGTTTGATCCTAAGCTTCAAAGCGGCCTGATCGCCACGCTTGCCCTTGTAGTGATACAGAGACCTCTCGATCCGCAACGCACCGCATACGGTCCGGATCGAGGCATTCCAGGTCTGGCGTACCTCATCGACAAGGGCGCGTTTGCGAGCAGGCCCTAGAGCTTTTTTGAAAGCACATCCTGCAGCATGGCCTTGTCCAAGCTCAGGTCGGCAACGAGGCGCTTGAGCTTGCCGTTCTCCTCCTCGAGTTGGCGCAAGCGCTTCACCTCAGAGGGCATCAGCCCGGCATAGCGCTTACGCCAATTATAAAACGTGGCTTCAGCAAGTCCGGCCTTCCGGCAAACCTCGGCCACCGGCGTACCGTCTTCCGCCTGCTTCAAAATGAACGCGATCTGCGCCTCGGTAAACTTGGACGTCTTCATCGAAATCTCCATATCCCGACCAAG
>NZ_JAEMNZ010000029.1:0-941 GCF_016461625.1 Devosia sp. MC532
TCGCGTCTTCGCGCAATGAACACGCACGAGAAGAATTACACCAAAGGCAAGCTGGCGCGACGGAAGGCTCGTGTCGAAGAGAGCATCGCGTATTACCTAGCCGAACTTGATAAAGCCGACAGTGCCGAGACAGGACCAGCGGCGCCGCGGATTGAGCATTTGACGGAGCGACTGGCGTCATTGCGTGGACGCCTCGGGGAACTCGAGGAAATCGGCCGACAGCTACAAGATGCTCCCGATGCGCAGATATCGCTGAGTGACCCAGATGCCCGCGCCATGGCAACTGGAAGCGATCATCGTGGTGTTGTCGGGTACAACCTTCAGGCGGCTGTCGATACCAAGTACCATATTGTGGTTGCCAATGCGGTGACCAACCGCGGTCATGACCGCTCGCACCTAGTGGAGATGGCCAAGGCCGCACAAGCCGAGATCGGCTCTACAGGCATGATCGCCATTGCCGATCGTGGGTATTACGAGGGAGAGCAGATCCGCTCCTGCGCTGAAGCGGGCATTATTCCGATGGTACCAAGGCCGAACACGTCACCCGCGCAAGCGCGTGGTCTTTGGGGGAAGCCGTCGTTCACCTATGAGCCGGATACCGACACCTATCGCTGCCCTGTCGGCGCGCAATTACAAAAGCGCCACGCTACCGTTGAGGCCGGCAAGCTCATCAAGGTCTATTACAACCAAACGGCTTGCGGCGCCTGTCCGTCCCGTTCGCTGTGCACGACCGGCAAGGAGAAGCGCATACGACGATGGGAGCACGAAGCTGTTCTCGATGAAATGGAGCGACGGCTTGAGGCCATGCCTGACGCAATGGCGGTTCGGCGTTGCACAGTCGAGCACGTCTTCGGCACTATAAAAGGCTGGATGGGTGCCACCCACTTCCGAACGCGGGGCCTAAAGAACGTCGCAACTGAGGCCAGCTTGACCATCCTGGC